>JAQXNW010000122.1 GCA_029098205.1 Eubacteriales bacterium
GGAAGAGCTGGAGCATTTCCTGGAGCTTGCAGAAGACCGGCTCCCATATATGTGGTTCGTCTTTTTCCGGCTTCTGGCCTACACCGGCATGAGACGCGGCGAGGCGCTTGCGCTTACGTGGGATGACATAGATCCGGAGAAAAGTACGTTCAGCATCTCCAAGACGCTCACCCGCGGAGAAGACGGGGCATATATCTCCGATACGCCGAAAACCGACCGATCGAACCGTACGATCCTTATCGACTCGGAGACGATGCGCTTGGTGCAGAGCCTTCCGCATCGTGGGAAGTACATCTTCGCCAACTCCAAAGGAAGCTGGTCTGCGCAGTCAATCCCGGTCAAGATGATGCACAAGGCGGTCGATGGATCCGATCTCCGGTACATATCGCCGCATGGCCTTCGGCATACGCACTGCAGCTTGCTTTTTTCGGCCGGTGTATCTATCCCGGAAGTGCAGGATCGGCTCGGACACTCCGACGTAAAAACTACGATTGACGTGTACAACCATGTCTATCAGCAGGACAAAAAGAGAGCCCTGGATCGCTTCGTGGACTTCATGAAATCCGAGTGACTATGCCACACTTTAGCCACAGCTCCGGCTAAAATCTAGTATTTGCAATGGTTTTAAGGCTCGCGGCGGAATCCCACATCCTCCGCCAGAAAAAAAGAGTGACGATCCCGTCACTCTTTTTTATTTTATCCGAGTGGGACGTTAAAGCCCTGAAGTGGTAAGTTTTGTTGTACACAAAGGGGTTAACTTTTTAGAGTCAGTTTCTTCCTCCATTAATTATCGGCAAAATTATTTAGCCGCAACTCGCTTCCAATCCACACGGAAAAATCTTGAATTATTTCGAGTCGTTTTCTTCGAGATAACAAAGTAATTACCATTGGAATTAGGCACGATAATACTTAGCTCGAACCTTGCTGAAAGTCGCACCATTTCATATAATTCACTCCGCTCCATCGGCCGATCCGAACAAAGTATAGTCGCGCAACTCCCGGTTTGGCGCATGACATCCTGGGGTCTAGTCAAATCGATCATTTTAATGTTAGCCCGAACTTTAACCGACAGATCCTTCAGAATCGTAAAAAGCGATTCCCCCGCTTCCCGGTCACAAAGAATCTCCCCGCCCCTCTCACATGCCTCGCCAATTTTACGAAGGAAGAATTCACTCAAATCTTCGATTTCATTAGGACAAAAACACTCCACTTTAATCGGAGAATATCTATTTCCATCACATTGCTGTATCATAAAAATTCCTCCTGTTAACAGACAAAGGAACGAAAAAGAAAACTCTTTCGTCCCTCTATCCATTTCTAAGAAATCCACATCTTAGAGTATCTTTTCAAACTCCCGAATACCATCTCTTCGGATGTCATGAAAAGTGTCTAGCTGACAGCTCGTTCCATGTTTCATCGAGAATTTTTCAAAGGCCTGTTTTTATTTTTCGTCTTCCCATGCCCAACCACGGAGGATCATAGCTCTCTCCAACTTGCGCAGAGCATTGATCCACGCACCGTCACGTGGGCTGACGCCAAGTTCTTTTGCTGTATCAACGGTTTCATGATAAGATTTCACGATCCGCTCTTTCAACTTTGCAACGACTTTTTCCTTCTCCCAATAATCATCTGTCAGACCCTGTGTTCTTTCAAAGGAGCAGACGATCGCGCTTCCGCAGTTTGTCAGTACATCCGGGCTAATGATAACGCCCTTCTTATATAAGATCTGTTCCGCTTCCGGTGTGACTGGACCGTTCGCGCACTCCATGATAAGCTTCGCCTTGACTTTATCCGCGTTTCCTTCGTGTATAACGCTCTGAACCGCTGCAGGAAGCAGGATGTCGCACTGTACTTCCAGAAGATCAGATGTGCCAATCTCCTTCGCCTTCGGATAGCCTTTTACTGAACCGTTATGAGCGTCTGCGTATTTTCCAAGATCAAAAATGTCAATACCTTCCTGGTTCTCAATGCCACCGAAGATATCGGAAACAGCGACCAGCTTATGTCCATCATTTTGAAGGAGTTCGCCGGCAACTCTTCCAACGTTTCCGAAGCCTTGAAGTGCAAATGTCGCTGTGTTCGGGAATCCGTTATCTTTGCAGAATTCTCTTGTTACGAAGTAAACACCCGTTCCCGTAGCTTCTCTGGAAAGTTCGGTTCCGTTAACTTCCCTCGGCTTATCATTGATCGCTGCCGGCGAATGAAATCCCTGGATCTCTTCCAACTCATCCAGCATCCATGCCTGTGTTCTTCCATGCGTTCCGATGTCCGCGCCCGGTACATCGACCCATGCGCCCTTCATCGGGAGCTTGCGGATGAAACCGCGGATCAGCGCTTCGTATTCTCTTCTGCTCATTTTTGAAGGATCTGCCTTAATGCCGCCCTTGCCGCCGCCTGCAGGAATGCCGCCGACCGCGTGCTTGATCGTCATCCAGAATCCCAGCGCCTTCGCTGTGTCCATATCCATGTTCGGAACGACACGAACGCCGTTTTTGATTTGCCCAAGAGCGTCACTATAATGAACTCTGAACGCTGTGAAAATCTCCAGATGTCCGTCGTCCATACGGACCGGGATCGTGAACTCAAACTGGCGCTTTGGTTGCTCGAGAAGTCTTACAACTTCCGGATTGATGCCACCCAGCTTCGCGGCTTCATGCAATGTGAAAATGGAATTCTCAAACGGGTTCTTACTCATGATGATTTTTCCTCCTGAAAACTCATTAAAAAATCGTTACGTTAACTTGATAAAATGATCTTATTTAATTATCTGCATCCAGATTCTCGATATCTTCCGTGAAAAGCTCGAGAACCTCTTCGCCATGTTTGGGTGCGATATCTGTAAAAATATTGCGATTCTTTTCCGCAATTTTCCGGAATGCAGCGACTTCGTCATCCGTCAATTCAATAACAGTAAGCCCCGAGTCATTTTTGAGGAAATTGAGCCACTCCTCGTTCATCTTGTCACGTTTTTCTTTATATTTTTCATAAGCCAACTGTACTGCTTCTTCAACAACTTTGCGATCCTGCTCCGGCAGACTGTCTAAGAAGTCTTTGTTTGCGGAAATCGTCATCAAGAACGAATCCGGATACGAAAGGATCAGATAATCCTGTACTTCATAAAAACTCGATGCAACGATGGCGCTGACCGGGTTGACTTGTCCGTCGACCATGTTCAGCTGCAACGCGCTGTATAGCTCCGAATAGGAAATAGGAACGGCGCTGGCGCCATACGCGTCATACGATTTAGAAATAACCGAGGAAGCCATCGTACGGAATTTAACGCCCTTAAAATCATCCGGTGTCGAGATCTTTCTGTCTGCTGTCCATGCATTTCCTAATTCAACTGCCCACTGCAGAACATCTACTCCCTGTTCCTCATACAGTTCGTTCATCTTCGCGATTCCCTGACTGTCGCCTTCCAAAAGAGCATCAAAGTCATGAATATCCCGCGGGAAGAGAAAGTGGCAGGAGAAAACTCCGGCTTCCGGAATAACGGGCGTAACCCAGCCCGGGTCACTGATTCCGAATTCTACGGTTCCGGTTTGCGTCAGCTCAAACAAGTTCGTGCCATCGCCGATCTCTCCAACCGTATAAATTTCCAAATTGATTGCTCCATCGGAAAGGTCATATAACGCTTCTTTTAAATAGTTCGCATAAATATCTTCCAATTCGCCTTTATACTCTTCATGTGCCAGTTTCCATGTATAAGACTGTGTAACTTTATCATTCCCACCGTCTCCACTTCCACCGCTGACTGAACTTTCCGATGATTTCAGACTGCAACCTGCGGAAAAAACAAGAAGCATCGTGAACATGATCAGCAACGCGGTCATCTTACAGATTTTTTTCATATCATACCTCGCTTCTTTTATGTTCATTCTTCTATCTGAACAGGTTCAGACTAATCAACGCCAGATCCGGGAAAAAAACAAGCGCGATCGCGATACAAAGATTGATGATCATGTATGGCGCCAATCCACTGACGACCGTCTTGAAATCTTTCTGGAAAATTCCGCATGCTGTGAAGATATTGCATCCAAACGGCGGTGTGATACATCCGATCGCCGATTGCATGGTAATGATGATCCCCAGTTGCATCGGGTCGACACCGGCTGATACCGCTACCGGATAAACGATCGGGGACATAATGATGATAACCGGAATCGAATCGACGAACATACACGCAATGAAGAAGAATACCGAAACAAAGAGCAGAACGCCCGTTCCCGATGTGATGTGCGAGAAGACTGTTTCAGAAAGCATCTGCGGGATCTGAGCATACGAAACAATCCAACTAAATGCCTGTCCGCCCGCGATTAGAATGAATACCGACGCGGTGACAAATCCTGTGCTTAGTCCGATTTTCGGAATATCCGACCACTTCAATGTACGATAGACCAATCCTTCCAGAATCAGCGCGTAAAACACGGATGCGGCTGCTGCTTCGGTCGGGCTGAAGATTCCGCTGTAGATACCACCAAGAACGAGTACCGGAAATCCCAGAGGGAGAATCGCTTTACGGAACGCGATTCCTCTTTCTCTTCCTGTCGATTTTTCTGCGGAAACAATCTTGTTCTTCTTTGCATAGAAGAAGTCATATAGAGAGAACCCGACAAACATCATGATTCCAGGACCGAATCCGGCCAAGAACAAATCGCCTACCGATTCGCCCGTACAAACGCAGAACATAATCATACAGATGCTCGGCGGGATCAGAAGCGCGATGTTTGCATTAGACATCAAAAGCGCGATAATATGGGAATCTTTGTATCCGACCTCACGCATCGGCTTAAACATCGGTTTGCCGATCGCTACAAGTGTTGCCTGCGTCGATCCGGAAATTGCTCCAAAAATCGTACAGGTACCGCCGGCTGTAATTGCAAGTCCGCCCGGAACATGTTTTACCAAACTTCCGACAAAGTTCAGAAGACGGTCTGCCATCTCTCCGTGGCACATGATATCTGCCGCCAAGATGAACATCGGAACAGCCAGAAGGACGTAGGTGGAAATACCGGAAACCATCTGCTGGATCAAAACGATCAGATCCGCCTGCGGAGCATATAAAACCATACTTACCAAAGGCGCCATGATCATTCCCACCAACATCGGGAATCCCAGGAGCATGAAGATGAATAAGATGACTAACATTACCCAAATCATTTGTCGTCTTCTCCTTCCAGTTCAATCATATCTTCTTCCAGAATCTCCGGAACTTTATCCGTAGCGTCTTCGATGTAGGTCTCATCAATCTTGTCAATTGATGTCATAACCGTATTGCTATGTAAATTCATATACAAAATCAAAAGATATTGTATCCCGCCAATGGCAAGGAATACCGGGATCACAATATACATCGCCCAAAGAGGAAGATGCAGAGATGCCGTTACTCTTCCAGACCCGAAAAGAAAAATGACATATCGCAACGCAATATATGAAACAAAGAATAATACCAACGCTGTTACAAAAGAAACAATGCACATCATCACTTTCTTTGTTTTTTGTGAAACGGCATCAAAAATCGCAGACATGGAAATGTGTCTTCCCATTCTGGCGCAATAGCTGACTCCTGTAAACGTACAGAAGATTGTAAAAATCGTACAGATTTCTTCAGCCCAGATAAGACTCCTATGCAGAACCAGTCGTCCAATTACGTTGAAAAACAACACGATAGCCATCAATATAATGCTATATGCAATCAAAAATTCTTCGACCTTTCGAACCCCCTTATTAATTCTCTTTATTGTATCCATTTCCTACCCTCCAAAAGATCAGTACCGGGCATTTGAGACTTTCAGAATGCCCGATACTTTCAAGCATTCTCTAACTACTTCTGGATCAAATCGAACGGATAGTGGGACATCCGCTCATATCCTGTATCTGTAACGCGTATGCACTGGCTTATGGAGATTCCGAAATCGTCATAATACATTCCCGGAATGCAATGAAATACCATGTTCGGCTGTAAGATCGTCTTATCTCCCGGACGAAGACTAGCCGTATGCTCACCCCAATCTGGCGGGAAGTTCAATCCGGTTGAATAACCGATTCTGGATTCCTTCTCAACACCATATTTCTTCATAGTCGTTCTCCATGCACCTTCAACGGCTTCACAAGTATTGCCTGGCTTCACCTGATCGAGAGCCGCCATAAGACCTTCGATCGTATACTTCGAATAGTCATAGATCTTTTTCGGTGCCTTGCCGATCGCGACAGTTCTGGACATAGGGCAGTGATATCTCTGATGAACGCCCGCGATTTCAATAAAGATCGATGTATCGTTATCATACGGCTGATCGTTCCATGTCAAATGCGGTGCGCCTGCGGTTTCTCCATACGGCATCAATGGCATGATACTCGCGTAGTCACCACCGACTTCGTCTGTTCCTCTTGCCTGTGTTCCTATGATCGCGCCGGCGACATCACATTGACGAGCACCCGGTTCCAACGCGTCAACGCCTGCCTGCATCGCGGCATCGACAACGATTCCTGCCTTGCGGATTAGTTCGATTTCTTTGTCAGATTTAATGATTTTGACCCAATTAACGATCAGATCACCGTTAACGAATTTTGCGTTCGGAAGGCCAAGTTTAAAGCGTTCCAACGCCATAGCTGTGAAATAATACGAATCCATTTCGACACCGATCGTCTTGTTTCCATATCCAAGATCCACAAGTACGGCCGACATGAAGTCCATCGGATGGCATTCCGGATTCTGAACATAATAATCAGGGTATGCAAAGACATGCTTTTCATCCAAATATGTCGTTTTAACTACGCCGGCGAACGCATCCATATATCTTCCAATAAAATATGGCATTTCTTCGTCAAGAGCGACGACAACTATCTGATGAACATAGAAGGACCAGGCATTATGCCCCGTAAGGTAGCACATGTTAGCTGGATTTGTTACGAGAAGAACATCGATTCCCTTCTCTTCCATGGACTTTTTGACCTTTGCGAGTCTTTCCATATACTCAGCTTTTTCGAACATCATAGTCATTCCTCCCTTAATATGATAATGACATCAATAAAAACGAATACATATCCTACCGCGCGCCTGTGCAGGAAACAAACTATCATCTAGCGCTTCTGAAAGGAACCGCCTTTTTCTATTTCAGAACTATTTCAAGAATTCGGTAGCCATCAGCACATGCGCTTTCACACCGACCGGCAGCATATCCTCATCAATATTGAAATGGTTGTTATGATGAGGAAAATCCGTACCTTTATCGTGATTGCCGATACCAACAAACATGAATACGCCCGGAATGCCACTGTGACTGGAAAATTCCGAAAAATCTTCTCCCGCCATCGTTACGTACGGAACTACCTTTTCAACTTCCCTAAGATTCGACGCCACGTGTTCTTGTGCGAATTCGACCATTTTCTCATCGTTGATCAAAACATAATTACTTACGAAGAATGTGATCTCGCTCTTCACACGATACGCTTCCGAAATGGATGTCACGATCCGCTCCAGCCGTTTTCTCGGATGCTGCGGTCCATCGTTGCTTCCGTCATACAGATAACGCATGCATCCTTCTATATCCACGTGATCCGCGATGATATTCGACATAGTACCACCTTCAATTTTACCGAATGATAAACAAGTCGTTTCGATCGGATCTATTTCTCTTGTCTGAAGTACCTGCGCCGTCTGAATAATATCCGCCGCGCAAAGGATCGCATCGACACCTTTACTCGGTGTGCTTGAATGCGCGGAAAGACCTTCTAGATGGATACGAAAATTATACATTTCGCCCATGACCGGACCGGCATTCAAGCCGATCGTCCCACTTGGGATCGAACTCCATAAATGCATGGCAAACGACGCGTTAACCGGAGGATTTTCCAGTGCACCTTCCGCGACCATCGGAATGGCTCCACTCTCTTCTTCATTCGGCTGGAAAACAAACTTCACGCTTCCCGCCAGCACATCTTTATGTTTCGCCAAAATCTTCGCCGCCACAAGAAGCATCGCCGTATGACCATCATGACCACAGGCATGCATCACACCATCGACCGTTGAACAATACGGAACATCATTTTCTTCCTGAACCGGAAGTGCATCCATATCCGCACGAAGGAGAAGACACTTGCCCGGTTTCCCACCTTCCAAAAGCCCAATCACACCCGTGTGAAAGGCTCTTCGTGTCGGAATCCCAAGGTCATTCAAATATTTCTCTACGATTTCAGAAGTCCGTACTTCCTTCGTTCCCAGTTCCGGATGCGCGTGAAAATCTCTTCGAAGCATGATGACTTCTTCTTTCAGCTGCTCACATTCTTGTTCGATCCATGAATACATAACTCTTCTCTCTGTAATTTAATTTGCTGTTTTTCACTCTATCTTTCTATACTGTCTCGTTGTCGTCTTGTTTTAACGATCTCACTTTATGGACTAATTTTATAAGATATCTGAATAATCGAAAATCACCGTTTCGAGTATTTTTTATCACCTTTTAGGGCGATAACGTCTAAATAACATTGAAATTTCAAGACGAGTAGGAAATAGGTAATTAGTTCACTCACTTTCCTCTCACTCCAACGTACATACGGTTCGCATATCGGATGAACGCGACTGACTATTTCACTCCCGTTCCTTCCCAATCCGAAGCCGAGGAACTCAAACTATCAGATTGCGAGCGCACTGGTAACTCTGATCTTCTCTCTTCACAGTTCTGGCTCTGCACTGTCCCTTTCCTTCCATAT
>JAQXNW010000123.1 GCA_029098205.1 Eubacteriales bacterium
CCGCCGAACAGCTGCTTTACAACAACGATCGCCGTAATGCAGCCGATCACTGCCATCCAGTACGGGAAATTGGCAGGCAGGTTGAATGCCAGAAGCATGCCTGTTACGCACGCGGAGAGATCTCCGATCGTAATCGGCTTCTTCATGATTTTTTCATAAGCCCATTCACAGAATACGCACGCTGCGACGCAGACAATCGTCAGAATGATAACACGTCCGCCGAACATGTATGTACTCATGATCAGTGCAGGAAGAAGCGCGATCATGACGTTCATCATCGTCCACTTCGTATCGTGTTTTGTGACAATATGTGGAGCCGAGGATACGGACAGGCTTCCGATCGGTGTATTCTTATCCATTATTTACCCGCCTCCTTTACAAGTCCTTTCGCCAGCGTGTTCATGAAGGACAGCGGACGATGCGCCGGACAAACGAAACTGCAGCTTCCGCAGCCCATGCACTGCATAACCTGAAGTTCCTTCAGCTTTTCAACATTCTTATGCAGATACGCATCCGCGAACGCAGTCGGAAGCAGATTGAACGGACATGCCTGATGGCATCTTCCGCAGTTGATGCACGGAGTCTCCTCCGGAATATATGCCTGCTCTTCGTCGAAGCAGAGAATCGCATTATTGTTCTTAATAACGGCAAGCTCATCCGAGAAGCAGGAACGTCCCATCATCGGTCCGCCCATGATGATCTTTCTCGGAGCCTTCTTGTATCCGCCCGCGAAAGCAACAACATCCTTAATCAATGTTCCGAACAGAACCCATACATTTGTCGGACGTGCAACCGCGTCTCCGTCTACCGTCACTCTTCTCTTGATCAGCGGCATTCCGTCACGGAAATACTGACCGAGGAAAGCAACCGAAGAAACGTTTGATACAACAACGCCGACGTCAGCCGGAAGCATTCCGGCGTCGCAGCGGCGTCCGGTCACTTCATAGATCAGAACACGCTCTGCGCCCTTCGGGTAGCTTGCCGGGAGCGTATACGTAGAGAGATTCTGAATACCCTTCTCCTGAATTCTCTTATTCAGTTTTTCAATCGCGTCTTTCTTGTTGTCCTCGATGCCGATGAAACCCTGTTTCATCCCCATCCATTTCATAATTTCGACCGCGCCGTCAATGACGTCATCCGTGCTCTCCAGCATCGTTCTGTGGTCGGACGTGATGAACGGTTCGCACTCCGCGCCGTTTACGATCAGCGTATCCACCTCATCCAGATTCTTCGGATTAAACTTGACATGCGCAGGGAACGACGCGCCGCCCATTCCGGCGAGGCCGCTGTCTCTGACCGCCTTCACGAAACCTTTGAAATCGGTGATCTCCGGTTTCTGGATTCCTTCCCACGGAGTCTGCTTCTTGTCCGTCTCGATCACAATCCGTGTCTCATTTCCGCCGTTCATAGAACGCATCGTCTCGATTCCGGTTACCGTACCGGAAACACTGGAATGGATCGGAGCGCTGACAAACGCGTCCGTATCACCAATCAGCTGCCCGACCTTCACCTCGTCGCCCTTCTGAACCAACGGTTTGCAAGGTGCGCCGATATGCTGTGACAAAGGGATCTTCACAACATCAGGAACAGGCATGACTTCGGTTTCACATGCTGCCGTGTTCTTATAATGACCGGCATCAATGCTATGCAAATGCTTTGCATATGAGCTCATTTCTGAAACCTTCCTTTCCTAAGAGATATATAAAATAAATTGTTATAATTACACATCGGATCACGGATCCTGCCTATAATCATACACATGCATTTTAATACAAAATGAAGAGAGTTACAACTCAAAAAAAACACAGAATCCTACGAAAAAAACACCGTATTTTCACATTCCAGCGATTTCTGAAAATCATCTTAGGCAAAAAGGCGAATTTGTATAAATACAGTTTTTTATTTCCGGAATTACACTTTCCCGACCCGGATTTTGCCCTCCGCATCTACGCCGAGCACTTCTCCGCCGCTCCGGGCAAAGAACAGAAGCTCCCGGACGGTTCTTTCCGTCAGCCTTTCGCCTGGACAGACCGCCGGAATCCCCGGAGGGTACGGGATCAGCATGGACGACGCGATCCTTCCCGCCGCATCCGAAAGAAAAACTTTTTCCCGCTTTTTCGGAATCCCGACGAATTCCGGTATGGAAATCCGGGTACCTTCCGCGTCGAAAAATTTCGAAAGAGAGCCTTCCGATCCCTCTGCGTCCGCCGGCCGAAGGCAGGACTCCGGAAGCTCCGCCGAAATTTTCGACGCGATCTCCGAAAGAGCATCCGTCAGCTTTTCATAATCCTGTCTTGTATTTCCGATTCCCGTTTCAAGAAGGACAAGGTTTCCAGCCGCCATTTCCGCCCAGACATTCCTTTCACGGAGCATTTTTTCGATGTGGGCTCCCGGGATTCCACGTACGAATGAAAAGGCAAGCTTTGTCCGGTCAAAGCGGATCTTCGGGTCATCCGGATCCGCCGAACAGCCCTCATACATCTTAAGACCCGGTATGCGTCCGGCCCGGGTCCGAAATGAAGATATGTTTTTTCTCCATTCTTCCGCGAGGGCACGCCCGCTCTTCTCCAGGCTGTCGATATTCTCCTCCAGCGATGCCATCAATATATATGACGGACTGGAGGATTCCAGAATCTCCAGCGCCTCCACCAAAGACTCCCGGTCCGCTCTTTCGCCATTCCGGTGAATCACCGCGCTCTGCGTGAAGGACGAAAGCGTCTTGTGCGTGCTGTCGATAATGATATCCGCGCCGGCTTTTTCCGCCGAAAGAGCCGGATCCGTCAGAATCAGATGCGCGCCATGCGCCTGGTCGACCAAAAGAGGCAGGCCTCTCCGGTGCACTTCTTCCGCGATGCCGGGAAGATCCGGTATCGTACCGAAATAATCCGGGCTTGTGATAAAAACCGCGGCGATATCCGGATTCCGGTCCAGCGCTTCCGAAACGTCTTCCTTCGTAACCGGCGCGGGAATCCCGAATTCCAGGTTTACATACTGTGGGAGAAAAACAGGCTTCGCGCCCGAAATACGAAGGGCGCCATAGGCAGACCGATGGCTTGCCCGGGGAAGAAGCAGTGATTTTCCGGCGGGAACCTGAGAAACAATCGACGAAAGCACGCCCAGGGTTGCGCCGTTTACCGACAGGAAGCTTTCTTCTGCGCCATAAAATTCAGCGTACCGCCTCTCTATTTCCCGGATCGGGCCGCTTGGATCGAACAGATTGTCCGATCCCGGGATTTCCGTAAGATCATAATCCGCGATCGATCCCAGAAACTTTCCCCCTTCGCCCGCCTCTTCCGAGTGAAAAAACGCGGCGCCTTTATGTCCCGGTACATGAAAACGAACCGGTTGACAGGCGGCATGCCGCGCCAGATAACGAATCAGAGATTTTTCATTCATTTTTTTATCCATTAATTTCACAAATCTGCGGCCAGATCCGGCACTGCTATTTCCCAAATCCGCGGACAAGACTCCGGCATCGTCACTCTTCCGGCAGAGGAGCAGCACAAGCAGCGGATGGGATCAGAGAAGCGGCGCAAGCAGCCGGACGACAAAGGCGATCAGCGAAGCGATCGGATGACGGCGAAGATCTGACTCCAGAACCCGCCGAGATCTCCGGAACGTCTTTTTCGTATCCTCTTTCATCTGCCCGATCGCTTTCTTGTTCTCCATCAGAAGAACCCCATCCTCAAAATGAAGATAAAGACTCCGGTAATCCAGATTGATCGTCCCGACCACGGCAATCCGGTCATCGGAAAGAAAGCATTTCGAATGAATGAATCCGGGAGCATATTCAAAAATTTTCACGCCGGCCTTCATCAGCGAGCGATAGTACGAGCGGGACAAAGCGTAAACGATCCGTTTGTCTGGTATGCCCGGCGTCACGATTCGGACGTCGACGCCGCGCTTCGCCGCTAGCTCGATCGATTCTTCCATCTCATTATCCAGAATGAGGTACGGCGTATAAATATAGACATACTTTGACGCCTGATTCAGAATTTCCATATAGACATTTTCGCCCAGATTCTCGTCATCCAGCGGTGTATCCGAAAACGGCTGGACAATTCCGTCCGATGGGAATCCGCCCGGATAATAAACATGCGGCTGGTACTTTGTATAGGAGCGGGAACTGTGCTCAAACGAGTTCCACATATTCAGGAACATCACCGTAAAATTCCATACGCCCTCGCCGCACAGACGGATTCCGCAGTCCTTCCAATGGCCGAAATGGACGACCCGGTTCGCGTACTCATCGCTGATGTTCGCGCCGCCGCTGTATCCGATGTACCCGTCGATCACCGCGATCTTCCTGTGGTCTCTCGTGTTATAGATCAGCGAAACGACCGGCTTGATCGCGTTAAACGTCATCACCCGGATTCCCGCAGCCTTAAGCTCACGGACAAAGTGTTTCGGCAGCTTGCCACCGCTTCCGATATCATCGTAAATGATCCGGATTTCCACCCCGGAGGCCGCCTTCTCTTTCAGAATCTTAAAGATATCCCGCCAGAGCGTACCCTCCCGGATGATGAAATATTCCAGGAAAATGAAATGCTTCGCGTTTCGGAGATCCTCCATCATATCCTCGAACATATCCTCCCCGACCGGGTAATACTTCGCTTCCGTATTCCCCCATGCCGGATAATGTCCTTTATGGATTACGTATTGCGCGGTTTTCCGCATCCGGCCGTCTTGAAGAAGACCGAGATCCGCTCTTTGACGGAGAAGATGCCAGTGCGCTTCCTCGACCGGACGGATCCGGTTCCGAAGCCGCCAGGAAAACCGGTTTCCGCCGTTTACCAGATACATCAGCGTGCCGAGCTCCGGGATGACCGCGATCAGAACGATCCACGCGATTTTATACGACGGGTTCTGCTTGGTATTGACAATAAAAACCGCCATCACGATCGGAAGGAAGCGGGTCGCGACCTCGACCCAGTGCGCCGCGTTGTTATCAATCCGGGATAAAAATACGACGAGGTAATAGACTTCCAGGACGATCACGATGACTGTCAGCGTAATCCGATTGAATACCGCCGCGAAAATCCGCGCAATGAGAGAACGCGCCTGCTGCGTATTCGCATTTGTTTCCATGTTCGGGTGCATGCCGTCCTTCTCCTTTGCTCTTCGATCCGCTTTGCTTTTCGATATATTTTGAAATTTTATTCTGAAAATCGTATTCTGAAAAAAGCTGCCGCGCAGGATCAACGGCAGCTTTCTCTTTATTTTCGATGTTTTTCTCTATGCTTTGATACTATTCCGGCTGTATACCCGGATCCGGCTGTTTTTGTATTCCGGTCGGAATCACGCTTAGTCTTCCGGACGGATAACCTCCGCTCCGCCCATATACGGACGAAGAACCTCCGGGATAACCACAGAGCCATCCTTCTGCTGATAATTTTCAAGAACAGCGGCGGTTGTTCTTCCCGCGGCCAGTCCCGATCCGTTCAGCGTATGAACGAACTCCGGCTTTCCGCCTTCCTTTCTGCGGAAACGCATATTCATTCTGCGCGCCTGGAAATCCGTCATGTTCGAGCAGGAGGAAATTTCCACATACCGGTTATAGCTCGGCATCCATACCTCGATGTCGTATGTCTTGGCGGATCCGAATCCAATATCGCCCGAGCAGAGAG
Organism: Eubacteriales bacterium; assembly: GCA_029098205.1. Classification (GTDB taxonomy): domain Bacteria; phylum Bacillota; class Clostridia; order Peptostreptococcales; family Anaerovoracaceae; genus Aminicella. Next base: position 5,628 of record JAQXNW010000123.1, read on the forward strand.
TCACAACATGATACGGAAGACCAAGTCTGCGGAGAATTTCTTCGGCGTTGTCCGTAAGCTTCTCCAATTCATTCCAGGAATCTTCCGGTTTTACGACCTTCACCATCTCGACCTTGTTAAATTCATGCTGACGGATGATGCCGCGCGTATCTCTTCCGGCAGAACCTGCTTCCGCGCGGAAACACGGTGTGTACGCGGTATAGTATTTCGGAAGATCCTCCTCCGACAGAATTTCCCCCGCATGAAGATTCGTCAGCGGAACCTCCGCCGTCGGAATCAGGAAGAAATCCTTCTGCGGAAGATAGAACATATCGTATTCAAATTTCGGAAGCTGGCTGGTTCCCGTCATTGTCTGACGGTTCGCGAGAACCGGCGGGATGATTTCCTTATACCCCTGCTCATAGCAATGCACATCCAGCATGAAGTTCACAAGCGCGCGCTCCAATCTCGCGCCCATTCCCTTATATACTGTAAATCTGGTTCCGGCGAGCTTCGCAGCCCGGTCAAAGTCCAGAATATCGAGATCCGTTCCCAGATCCCAGTGCGCCTTCGGTTCAAAATCAAACTTCGTCGGCTCCATGAACTTACGCTTCTCCACGTTCTCGGAATCATCCTTTCCGAACGGAACGGATTCATCGACAAGATTCGGGATCCGGAGAAGAAGATCGTGCAGGCGGTCCTCCACCCTCTGGAGTTCTGCCTCTTCTTCTTTTATATCGTTCGAGAGCCGCTTCATTTCCGCCAGAACCTGCGAAGCATCCTCTCCCGCTTTCTTCATTTTCGGGATTTCCCGGGAAACCGTATTCTGCCGGTTTCTCTTAGCCTCCACGCTGGCCAGAATCTCCCGGCGTTCCTCGTCGCAGGAACGAATTTCAGGAAGATCGAAGTCTCCCTTTCCGCGGAACTCCGTTCTTTCTTTCACCTTATCATACTCTTCTCTGATTTTCTTAATGTCTAACATACCTGAAACTCCTCCTGTGCCGTGTCCGCGGCGTGTATTTTTTCAGTCGATCCGGAATAATCCAAGCTCTGTAATCACGGCCGGGATCCGGATATCAAAGGCTTCTTCCGGAATATTCTCCCGAAGCGATTTCTCCCGGCAAAGCGCTGCCATGCAGGCTCCGCTCCGAATTCCCGAAAGATAACGGTCATAATAGCCTCCGCCGTATCCAAGCCGGATTCCTTCCCGGCTCATGGAAACGCAGGGAATCACCGCAAAATCGATTTCCTCCGCCGGAACGACCGGACAGCCTTCCTTCGGCTCCCGGATTCCCCATCGATTCGGCGCGTCCAAATCCTGCTCTCCGAAAATGCGGTAAGCTTCCATCCGTCCCGGCGAAAGCACCCGGGGCACAGCCACCGTTTTCCCGTCCCGAAGCGCGCGGGAAAGAAATTCCGCGGTTTCAATCTCGGTTCCCATGCTGACAAAGCAGAAAATCGTCTCTGCACATTGATATTCCGGCATCTGAAGCAGAAAATCCATGATTTTCCGGTCGCTTTCCATACGATATTCTTCAGGAAGCGCATCCCGCTCCGAAAGGACTTCCTTCCGAAGTTCCTTCTTCATCTGCTTTCGTTCTTCGTTCTGCACGGTCTGTTCTCTGTCCTCTGTCATTATCTGCCCGCAGTCTCTCTAAAGAGCCTTTCTCTCCCTGAATGACTCATCAAATTATTATAGCAATTCCCATTCATGTTCTCAAGGGGAGCCGGCGTATGATTTTCCGAAGCTCACCGATATAATAGAGCGAACCGAATGCAATCACTTTCGGAGGTTCCAAAATTCCAGATTCCGAAGGTTCGGTCGCAAGATTCCATGCGGTACGGGCTGCCTCTTCCACCGAATCAAAGCTTTCCGCGTCCATGTCCCTTTCCCTCAGAAAGTCCCGGAGCTCTTCCGCGGGAAGCGCACGCGGACTGTCCGGCGTAACCGTAAAATACCGAAGCGCCAGCGGATCCGTCATCTGAAACATAGCCGGGTAATCTTTGTCCTTCAGAACGCCCGCGACAAAGACAAATTTTTCACCGGGAAAAAGGGTTCGGAGGCTTTCGGTCAGCGCCTCCACTCCATTCGGGTTATGGGCGCCGTCGATCAGAAAAACCGGATCCTCCCGCATCAGTTCCAGACGGCCTGGCCACTCTGCCTTCAAGAGCCCGCGGTGAATCGTATCCTCCGTAAGCCTTGGCCAGCGTTCCTTCATCTGCTCCAGCGCGGTATACGCGGTCAAAGAGTTCTGAATCTGGTACGTTCCCAGCTTCCGAATCTGAATTCTGGTTCCCTCCGACTCCGGGAGACTGTATTCCTGTCCCGACAGATCCTGCTTCAGCAGGCGGACCCCGGACGCGTCCGCGGTTACAAGGCGGCTGCTTCTCTCACGGCAGGTTTTTTCAATTACTGCTGCGGCCTCCGGATCCTCCCGGCAAGTAACTGTAATACCGTTCTCCCGGATGATCCCCGCCTTCTCATACGCAATTTCTGCCAAAGTATTCCCCAGAAATTCCATGTGATCCATCGCGATCCGGGTAATGACAGAAACCTCCGAAGACGGGATAATGTTCGTCGCGTCCAGACGGCCGCCCATGCCGACTTCCAGCACGACAATATCGCACTTTCTCTCCAGAAAATAGAGAAAAGCGACCGCCGTCACCATCTCAAACACCGTGGGCTCCGTCAGTCCGTCGGAAAGCATGGAAAGAGACGCTTCCCGCACCATCTCGGTCAGTCTGGCAAGATCATCTTCCGGGATTTCTTCTCCGCAAACCCGGATCCGCTCCGTGAAACGTTCGATAAACGGCGATGTATAAAGCCCCGTCCGGTATCCGCTTTCCCGAAGAGCGCTCTCGATAAAAGCGGCAGTCGATCCTTTACCATTCGTCCCGGTGATATGAACATATTTCATATGTTTTTCGGGATTTCCAAGGCGTTTCATCAACTCCGACACCGGACCCAGTCCGGGGCGGGTCGCCGAATATTTCGGCGCATTCAAAAAAGACAGCGCCTCTTCGTATGTCATCATACTGAAGATCCTTTCATAGCATTACTTCCGCACATTCGGCATCAGCCCGGCGCGAAGCAGGGCCTTCGAAAGAGCGGTAACAAGAAAAGCGTTGAGAGCCGCGAGAGCCGCCGCGGCCGCAATACGCGCAGGAAGCGCGAGGAGTGTACTCCGGCCATACATGATCGCAAGCCAGAGCGTGTTAAGACCGACCGAGCAAACTGCCGCGGTCAGAAGCTCTGAAATCAGAAGTCTCCGGAACGTCACAGGCCTGTGATAGGTGACCGTGCCCCGGATAAAACCCGCGGCCATGGCAGTCAGCGTGAACCCTGGAAAAAAGCCTCCGTTCGGATTCGCGATATAGTTCAGAATATCCGTAACAATACCCGCACAGGGCGCCATAAATGGTCCGAACAAAAGACCGATCATCGCGCTCGCGACGCCGGAAAAGCCGATCTCAAAAGACGGTGAAATCCGAATGGTGAAAGCGCTCAGCACCATGCCGATTCCTGCAAGAACCGCACAGAGCGCAATCGAACGGATGCTCTTAAATTCCATCCGGCTGTCTCTTAGACGCGAAGAAAAATTATCCATAAAAAACCTCCATCTGCCTTTTATACCGCAAATGGAGGTCCTGAAAGCATGCTGATTCGAAGAGCGCAACCACGGGGAACGCTCTCCCGCCAAGGCGCCTGTACATTCGCAGCGGGATGCGATTCATACACCGCAAGAACTGCGCACGCATGCGCCCTTTTCGCCCGGCAGCAACTCCCCGTCTGTCCGGTACTTAACGCGTATGAATCTACTCTAGAACCCGGCTCCAAATATCAGAACCGGATGCCGTCATTATACGCCGCATCTGTTTTATCCGCAAGACTGTCAGGCGGGAAACAGACCGGAAACAGGCTCTGTATTATTTTTTCCTTTTCCCGTTCCTCTGTTCCGCACATTGGTATATTGGTCCAAACATTACACGGTGCGGCAAATTCATGGTATGATGGTACCGTTCGTACGGGATGCCGATTCATGCGTAAGGACGCTGTGTCGATATCCCGTTTGCACAGCACATACTGCATGGGAATACTGCACAAAAAATCAGAAGGAGCTTATATCGATGACAGCCCTCATTAATCAGACACTCTCTGCATTTACGGAATCTCTCGCAGACAAATCTCCTGTGCCCGGCGGAGGCGGGGCATCCGCACTCACTGGCGCGCTGGCCGCGTCGCTTGGCGAAATGGTCGCTTCTTTAACCATCGGAAAGAAAAAATATCAGGAGACAGAGCCTTCCATGATAAAATGGAGAACCGAAATGGACGGTCTTCGGATCCGGCTTCTGGATCTCGTAGATCAGGACGCCGCTGCCTTCCGGCCCCTCGCGGAAGCATACCACATGCCGAAGGACACGGAAGAACAGAGGAAAAAGAAAGCGGAAGTCATGGAACTCCGGCTTTGTGACGCCTGCACGGTTCCGCTGGAGATTATGCGGACCTGTGAAAGCGTTCTCGTACTTCTCGGTGAGTTCGCGGAGCATGGATCAAAAATTGCGGTAAGCGACGCGGGATGCGGAGCGGCGCTTGCGAAAGCGGCGCTCGAAAGCGCGGCTCTTAATGTATATATCAATACCGCGTCTATGAACGACCGGGTCTATGCGGAAAACGCGGAAAACACCGCAGGACGAATTCTTAAGAGCGGGTCTGCAGCCGCAGACCGGATTTATCAGCAGGTAAAAGACAGAATAACAGCGTAAGGGGAATAGCCATGACAAAAATATTAAAAGGGAAACCAGCTTCCGACCGTCTCAGCGAAGAACTTCTCCGCCGGTCGGACGTGCTCCGGGGCAAAGACGTGATTCCGACGCTGGCCGTTGTCCGGATGGGAGAACGGCCGGACGATCTGGCCTATGAGCGCGGCCTCACGAAGCGCGCAGAGAAAACCGGCGTCGAGGTCCGCCGGTTCCTGTTCCCTGAAAATATCCCGGAAACCGAATTCCTTCCGGAATTCCAGAAAATCGCCGATGATCCTTCCGTGCATGGAATTCTCCCGTTCCGCCCGCTTCCGAGGCAGATCCGGGACGAAAAAATCCGGGAGATCCTTCCGGGTTCAAAAGATGTAGACGGTATCACAGCCGCCTCCATGGCAGCCATTTATGAAGACGGCCGCGGTCATAGCGATTCCGGCTTTGCCCCCTGCACAGCGGAGTCCGTAATGGAGCTTCTCGATTTCTACGGAATCAACCCGGATGGTATGCGCGCAGCGGTTGTCGGCCGGAGCCTCGTAATCGGAAAACCGGTATCGGCGCTTCTTCTCCAGAAGAACGCGACAGTCACAGTCTGCCACTCGCATACAAAGAATCTGTCAGACATTCTTCAGAATAACGACATTCTGGTTCTCTGCGCGGGGCATGCGGGAATCGCGGATCGCAGCTCCTTCCGAAAAGGCCAGATCGTAATCGATGTGTCTGTAAATTTCGGTGAAGATGGAAAGATGCGGGGAGATGCCGTATTTGAAGACGCGGACGGTGTCGTTTCCGCCATTACGCCCGTTCCCGGCGGCGTCGGCTCTCTCACAACCAGCATCCTCATGCGTCATGTGATCGAAGCCGCAGAACGAACAATTCAATGACTTCCGAAGCCTCAACAGTTTTAATAACCCTTTAATAACCCTCACAATATGAAATAAGCGGGCTCTCCGGGAATCGGAAAGCCCGCGTTTTTTATAGATTCATAGGCTTTGTCCTAAAAGCCCGGGATTTTCAGAACAGATTTTTCTTGTATTCTTCGTAGAGATCCTGCAGCAGTTCCACCTTCCGCTGCACTTCCATCTGAAGATTCGACGCGTCATCATACCGTTCTTCATCCAGAGCTCTTCTCGTCTTCGAAAGAAGCGACTCGTCACGAAGCGTATCCTTCCCGATTTCTCTTCGAAGCACATCAATCTCATTCCAGCGCTTTACATCGCAGTCGGAATAATCGATATCGTCCGTGTGCAGCTTTTTGCAGCTTCGGAGAATATCCATCGTTCCCGGGATCAGACGGTCGTGAAGTTCGGTCTTCCACTGCGACAGAACGGACTGATAATAGGAATCCAGAATTGCCTCCGGGAAAACATCCTTGTCGAAAATCTTCATCTTATCGGGATACTTTTTAAATGCCTGCAGATTTTCCCAAACTGTCGCCGGAGCCTTTCCAAACCGTTTTTCTCTTTCTTCTTCCGAATAGTCGACGAAAATATTTTTTTCGCTCCGGTATTCGCGGTCTTTCTCCAGATAAAAATCCTCTTCGCCGCAGGACTTCGAAATCGATTTCTCCAGCTCCTTCGGCGTCTTCTCATTTTCCGAGACCTGATGAATGCCATCCAGCATGGCCTGGTAGGAGCTTGCGAGCGTAAGATAGGTGTTGCTCTTCGCATTCGGCGCACGAAGCTCGAAACGCGTCGCAAGCGGATTGTTGATATCCCGAATCAGCCCCGCCAGAATCGAACGGTTTCTGGACGGACTTTCCACGGAAACTCCCAAGGACGTCACGGTGCATACCGGCGCTTCAAATCCCGGTTTCAGTCGGTTGAACGCATCATTTGTCGCGCTGATGAACGGATTCAGAACCTCATAATTCTTCAGAAGTCCCATAATCGAACCATATCCGATCGGATTCAGGAAATCCTTATGCGGATCGGCCGGAGCGAACATGCTGATGATCTTTCCGTTCTTCAGTTTCGCAGCCAGACCGATGTGCGTATGCTCTCCGGAGCCCGCCACTCCCTTGAACGGCTTCGCCATAAAAGTAACGTCAAGTCCGTGCCGGGTGAACGTATCGCGAACCACATACTTTACCATGTTTTCGTTATCGGCCGCCTGCATCGCGCCTGCGTAATGCCAGTCAATCTCCAGCTGCTCCATGACGTGGTCATATTTTCCCGTCGCAGCCATATGAGCTTTGACACCTCCGACTTCCTTATGTCCCATCTCTACGCCGAAGCCATAGCGGTCCATTAAAAGAAGCGTATCCTCCAGCGCGGTACGGACCTGTCCGTACGTCCTCTTCCAATACTGCTCCTTCAGCACCTGAGATGTGAACAGCTGCTCCCGGTCCCCGCGGTCATCCGGCGTCTTCACCCAGAACTCAAGCTCCGTCGCGCTGGTGATCACCAGATGGTCGATGTCATCCGGACTGTCGATGCCGTTGATATAATTGAGCAGATACGGATGCTCCCGAAGCTCCTTCATCACGCCTTCCTTCAGTTTGTTAAGAGATGCGAGAAGCACGGAACGGGAATCGCACGCGAATGTATTGTTATGAACCAGAAATGCAGGAATCCGAAGCGTCCCGACCGGAAGATCCCCGATCGAATGGCAGATATTTGCCCGGTTATAGTCAACATACCAATTCACATCGGAATCCGGCACAATATCAATTTTCGCGTTGCTGAGGGAGGCGATTCCCGGAAGCGATACGCTGGATCCATCCGTCTGCACACCGCCGGAAAGCATTTTATCCATATCCTCTAAAAATATCTGAACTGGAATTTTTTCGTCGGTATCATGCCCTCCCAGATCAATTCCCACAAAAGAAACATACTGAACTTCCGGATGTTTTCCCAGAATTTCCGTAACCTCCTGTCTGCCGTGGTGGCCTGCCGGAATTGTAAAAAGCAATTTATCCGCGTCGAATTCAAGCATATTTGTTCTCCCCTTAATTATACTTTCTGTCCTGTCAGCGACTTGCTATGATCGGAAAACCGGAAGAGTCCGAAGCTGCCATCCGCAGCGCGCGGAAAAATCCACCGGTTTTCTGTACCATCTTACTTAATTTATTCGAATTCATTCAAACGGAATTCTTCGAATTTATCCGTTCAATTTTCCCAAGGCATCTTCAAGCTCATTCATATACTGTCCGTATTTCGCCCAATCGCCTTCCTTAAGCGCGCTCTGCGCATTATTATATGCATCCTGCGCGTCCTTAATATAATCGGACTGCGTCTTAACAGCCTCCGAACCATTGTCCGCCGAATCGGAAGACGACTGATCCGCGGATGTAGAGGTTCCGCCGGCGTCTCCAAAAAGCTCGTTCAGGCAGTCTCCCAGTGTGGAAGCATACGCGATCTTATCGTTATAGGCAACGACAACCCGTTTTACTTCCGGAATCGCCGAATTCGACGCTTCCAGATAAATCGGCTCCACATAGATCAAAGAATTCTTTACGGGAACCACGAAAAGCGTTCCTCTCCGGTATGTCGAACCCGCCTGGCTCCAAAGTGAGAAGTCCTGAGAGATCTGCGTATTCTGGTCAATCTGCGCTTCGATCTGCATAGGCCCGTAAACAGTCTTTGTCTTCGGGAACTCATAGACAACAAGCTCGCCGTAATGTTTTCCGTCATTTCTTGCAATCAGAAGACCCGAAAGATTCTGTTTCGATTTCGGCGTATACGGAATCATATTCACAAATTCCGCATTTTTCTCACCCGGAAGCGTAACAATGAAGTAATTCGGCTCCATCGTCTTTTTCGTTGTTCCGTAAATCTGCTTCGAAATCGCCCAGCGGTCCTCATCCTGGTAGAAGACCTTCACATTGTCCATGTGATAGCGTGTGTAGATCTTCGCCTGAATCGAGAACATTTCGTCCGGATACCGAAGATGCTCCTGCAGCGCTTTCGGCATCTCGTCAAGATCCTTGAACAGTTTCGGGTAAATTTTCTGCATCGTCTTCGCGATCGGTTCATCCGGATCTACAATATAGAAATTCGTATCCCCGTTATACGCGTCGATCACAACCTTCACGGAATTCCGAATGTAGTTCGTCGTGCCTGACTGCCCGTTGACCGGCTCCGAATACGGATACCGGGAGCTTGTCGTATATGCGTCAATGATCCAGTATATCTTCCCGTTTACCGTAACCGCATACGGATCCGAATCATAAGACAGATATGGCATAATTTTGCGGACGCGGTTTTCAATGTTCCGGTAGATGATGATTTTCGACTGGCTTGTGATATTCGTAGACACAAGGAGCTTAAGACTCCGTTCCCGGATAGCGAACAAGAGGCGCGCGAACGGATTCAGGCGGATTCCAGCATTTCCTGTATATTTCGTGTATTTATTATTTTCGCCGTCCGGATAATCAAACTCATCTTCCTTCGTATCCACAAGTGAATAATCTTCGGAAAGCTCCCCGAAATAGATTCTGGGTTCTGTGATTTCAATTTCCTTCACGCTCGATTTCGGAGGAATATTCTTGACGAGAAGATCCGGCTGGCCGTTCTCCTGCACCGTATTCACTTTCGACAGCCCTGCACCGTATCCGTGTGTGTACTTCAGATGCCGGTTCAACCATGTATCGCTGATGTTTTTCTCCTGCAGCTCCCGAAGCGACAGGTACGTCTGCGTCAGCTGCCCGTCGATCATATAGCGGTCGACATCAACATCGTTAAACCGGTAATACTGCCGGATACTCTGCGTCTGGTTCAGGTAATCCTTCACCGGCGTGTAATCGTTAATCCGGATATTGCGGAAAGTCTGACTGTTTTCTTCGATATCTGCCGATGTCAGATCATTCTTCGCGGAGAAGTTCTTGACGGTGACATCGTTCAGATCGTAAGCGAACCTCGTATATTTTATGTTTCTCGCGAGATACGTTGACTCCTTATTCAGTTCATCCGGCGATACAATCAGGCTCTGCACGGCGGCAGCGCCGATATTTCCGACGATCCCCACCGCAATCATCAAAATCGGAATCACCGCAAGCTGCTTGAATTTCCTTCTGTGGATGAAATGGACACAGGTCAGAGCGCCAAGGAGCGAGAGAATGATCAGAACCCGGTAAACCAGAAGCTTCACATGAACATCCACATATCCGGCGCCGTACACCGCTCCCGTATGATCGTGGAGAAGCTCAAACTGCCGCAGGAAAAACGCGACTGCGAGCATCAGGAACAGCACGACGCCCAGAATCGTCAGCCATCCCGCCGCGATCGATACCAGCCCGTGCATATTGCTCCGGTTCACCCGCTGCCGTCCGGTATTTCCATTCATATCCACGGTGCGGTTCTTCTTTTTCTTCAGGAAAATATCCGAGAAGATCGTCTCCGCCTTCTCTCCGACACTTCCCGTCGGCTCCGCATAGCTCGTCTCCATCAGATCCGGTGTATGCATCTTAAGAAGGATCAGATAGTAAACCACGGTCAGAATGATCAGCAGAACAATCACCATGATTAATATCTGGTTGACATCCTCCAGAAAACCGAGCCGGAATAAATAAAACGAAATATCGAAATGAAAAATCGGATCTTTCTTCCCAACATTGGTGCTGTTCATAAACTGCAGAGCGTCAAACCAGATCGTCCGCACCGTGAACCAGGAAACGATCAGAGAAAAAATAACGGATGAAATCCGCGTGTACCAGGTCAGACGCTTCAGATCCGTTTTTTCACTGGAGGCGATTTTCTGAAAGTACTTCTTCTTGAGCCGATTCAGATAAAAATCGATCACAAATGCCAGAATCAGAATAAGCGGAATCCCGATTGCAAACTCTGTGCCAAGCCGCTTAAAGAAGACGCTGACATAATTCATCTCACGGAACCACATCCAGTCCGTCAGGAAATTCGTCAGAAGAATCAGCGCCAATACAATGATAAGAATGACCAGAAGCGCAATGCCGATCTTATTCGTGCGGCCACCTCCGGACTTTCTCTTCTGC
>JAQXNW010000124.1 GCA_029098205.1 Eubacteriales bacterium
GGAGCGTGTACTGTATTTCTCAGCTTATATTGTCCTGGATCCGGGCCGGTCGGAAGTGACCGGACTTCGGAAGCAGCAGATCCTTTCGGAGCAACAGTACCGCGAGCTCAAGGAGCAGTTCGGGAGCGAATTCCGCGCGGGAATGGGCGCGGAGGCGATCCGGGAACTCCTTGCGGAAATTGATCTGGACAAGATGTGCGCGGATCTTCGTGCGGAGCTGAAGGATGAAAAGGGGCAGAAGAAAGAGAAGACGCTGAAGCGTCTTAAGGTTGCGGAGGAATTCCGGTTGTCCGGAAACCGTCCGGAATGGATGGTTCTGGAAGTCGTTCCGGTAATTCCGCCGGATCTCCGCCCGATGGTCGCTTTGGACGGAGGACGTTTTGCGACATCGGACCTGAACGATCTGTACCGGAGAGTCATCAACCGTAACAACCGCCTTAAAAAGCTTCTGGAGCTCGGCGCGCCGGATATCATCATCCGGAACGAAAAAAGAATGCTTCAGGAAGCGGTGGATTCCCTGCTGGACAACGGCCGCCACGGAAATCCGGTCAAAGGACCGGGCGGAAGAAACCTGAAGTCTTTGTCCGACATGCTGAAGGGCAAACAGGGCCGTTTCCGTCAGAATCTGCTCGGGAAACGTGTCGACTATTCGGGACGTTCGGTTATCGTTGTAGGACCGGAGCTGAAATTCTATCAGTGCGGTGTTCCTAAGACGATGGCGCTGGAGCTGTTCAAGCCGTTTATCGCCTGCGAGCTGATTGCGCAGGGATATGCCGCGAACGTGAAGAAGGCCCGCAAGATGGTAGAGAATGCGGAGCCGGAAGTCTGGGAAGTGCTGGACGGCGTCATTAAGGAGCATCCGGTTATGCTGAACCGTGCCCCGACGCTGCATAGACTGGGAATTCAGGCCTTTGAGCCGGTTCTTGTCGAGGGCAAAGCGCTGAAGCTGCATCCGCTCGCCTGCCCGGCGTTCAATGCCGATTTCGACGGCGACCAGATGGCGATTCACGTGCCGCTTTCGGAAGAGGCGCAGGCGGAGGCCCGGTTCCTGATGCTGTCTGTGAACAACATTCTGGCGCCGAAGGACGGATCCCCGATCACCATCCCGACGCAGGACATGATCCTGGGCGCGTATTATCTGACCTATCCTGGAGACTATTACCGGGAAGAGACGGATGAGGACGGTACTGTCCGCAGAGTCTACGCGAAGAAGGATGAGCTGAACGACCGGAAATTCATGAGCTCTCTGAAAGAGAACGGATATAAACGTGTGCCGGAAAAAGGCGACGGCAGTGTTTTTGCGGATTACGACGAAATGCTGATGGCTTATCAAAGCCATGTCGTTTCCACGCATGCGCTGGTTCGTGTCCGTGTTTACGCGGGTCCGGACGACAAGCGAGGCAAGCTGGTTCAGTCCACGGTCGGAAGATTCCTGTATAATGAGAAGATTCCGCAGGATCTTGGCTTCGTAGACAGAAGCGTCGACCCATATTCGCTGGAAGTGGACTTCCTGATTGACAAGAAGGGTCTCGGAAAGATCATCGATCACTGTTTCCGTGTACATGAGAATACAGAAACCGTACAGCTTCTGGACTACGTGAAGAGCATGGGATATAAGTATTCCACGCTTTCCGCGGTGACCATCGGCGTTGAGGACATGGTGATCCCGAAAGAGAAGGACAGACTTGTAAACGCTGCGCAGGCGGAAGTTGACAAATATGAGAATATGTACCGCAGAGGGCTTCTTTCCAATCAGGAACGCTGGGAGAAGCAGGAAGTCATCTGGCGTAGGGCGACGAAGGATGTCGGCAGCGCGCTGATGAAGTCTTTGTCCCCTTCGAATAACATTTATATCATGGCGACGTCCGGAGCGCGAGGCAGTGAAGCGCAGATCAGCCAGATCGGCGGAATGCGCGGACTGATGGGTACTGCGACCGGTAAGACGGTGGAAATTCCGATCAAGGCGAACTTCCGTGAAGGACTGTCGATTCTGGACTATTTCATTTCCGCAAACGGTGCCCGGAAGGGCCTGGCGGATACGGCGCTTCGTACCGCGAACTCCGGATATATGACCCGCCGTCTGGTGGATGTATCACATTCGATGATCGTAACGGAAGAGGACTGCGGAACGGACGAAGGATTCGAGGTTTCGGAAATCAACGAGTCTTCCGGCGGCGCATCTAAGGAAACGGATGAGACGAAGGTTCTGGAGAGTCTCCGTGAGAGAATCGCGGGAAGAACCGCGGCGGAGGATATCATCAATCCGGAAACCGGTGAAATCATTACTAAGAAAAACGAGGAAATCACAGAGGCTGCGGCGGAGTTTATCGACACGAAGACACCGATCACGACAGTTCGGATTCGGAACGTCATGACGTGCAAATGCAAGAACGGCGTATGCTGCAAGTGCTACGGAAGAAACCTTGCGACCGGCCAGCCGGTTCATATCGGAGAGGCGGTCGGTGTTATGGCGGCGCAGTCGATCGGTGAACCGGGTACACAGCTTACAATGCGTACATTCCATACCGGAGGCGTTGCCGGATCCGATATTACACAGGGTCTTCCGAGAGTTGAGGAGCTTTTCGAGGCCAGAGAGCCGAAAGGTGTCGCGGAAATCTGCAAGGCATCGGGAACAGTGCGCAGCATCCATACGACCGAGGACGAGCAGGTGGAAATTGTGGTTGACCGCGACGACACCAGCGAAAAGGCGCAGGATCGGTATGTGATTCCGTATGGCGCAAGGCCGGCGGTTCTTGTCGGCGGTCATGTCAATGTCGCGGAAAATATTTCGGAAGGACCTCTTTCCCCGCAGTCGATCTTCGCTCTTAAGGGTGCGAAAGGCGTCTACGATTACCTGATCCGTGAATGCCAGAAGGTATATAAGGGACAGGGTGTAGATATCAACGACAAGCACATCGAGATCATCATCAATCAGATGCTTTCGAAGTATGAAGTGGAAGATCCGGGAACGACATCGCTGTTCCCGGGCGAAAAATACAGCCTGGATCAGATCCGGGAAGCGAATGAGAAGGCTGAAGCGGAAGGCGGAGAGCCGGCGGAGTATCATCATCTGCTTCTTGGTATCACGAAGGCTGCGCTCGCGGCAGATTCGTTCCTGTCTGCTGCGTCCTTCCAGGAAACCACAAAGGTTCTGACGGATGCAGCTGTAAAGGGCAAGACGGATCACCTGAAAGGCATGAAGGAGAACGTAATCGTCGGAAAGCTCATCCCGGCAGGAACCGGAATGAAACGGTACCGCAACATTAAAGTGGACTACGGCGAAAACGAGGAATATGTCGAGGAGGGTATGCGGAAAGCCCGCGAAGAGCGGAGAAAACGCCGCGAACCGATTCAGGAACAGACAAAGAACATCTTCGAACATGCGGAAGAGAAGGATTTCAAGGGTGCGTCCGGAATGTCGATTGTTGATGGGGATGCCCCGGTTTCGGAATAATTTCCTTCTTGCAAAGGCGCATGCCTTGTGATAGACTACAGTTTGGCTATCGATCTGCCTTGGACAGTACGTCCAAGGCGGATTTGATTGTGAATAAATATTAGAAGAAAGGAGAAAGTTAATGCCTACTATCAACCAATTAGTACGCGAAGGCAGACACAGTGCTGTCAAGAAGTCCGGAGCTCCGGCTCTTGGCAAGGGAATGAATTCCCTGAAGAGACAGGCTACCGACAACAACTCCCCGCAGAAGAGAGGAGTATGCACTTCGGTAAAGACAGTTACGCCTAAGAAGCCGAATTCGGCTCTTCGGAAGGTTGCCAGAGTCCGTCTTACGAATGGTATTGAAGTATCGGCGTACATCCCGGGGATCGGCCACAATCTTCAGGAGCACTCTGTTGTTCTCATCAGAGGCGGAAGAGTCAAGGACCTTCCGGGCGTACGTTATCACATCATTCGCGGCACACTGGATACTGCCGGTGTAGCGGACAGAGCGCAGGGCCGTTCCAAGTACGGTGCTAAGAGACCTAAGAAGAAGTAAATTTCGGTAGATGTACTGGTCTCCAGAAGACCGAGCTCTTGATATATTATAGGCATTAATTTCCTGGATATATTGAGCGCCGCGGCGTTAACCCCC
>JAQXNW010000125.1 GCA_029098205.1 Eubacteriales bacterium
TGGATTTTAAGGTCATTACGGATCTCGGAACGAGAAGAATCGCGAAAGCGGCCTTTGACTATGCGGTTGCGAATGGAAAGACAAACATTGAAGTTGTAACAAAGGCGAATATCCTTAAGAAGACGGATGGAAACTTCACGAGAATATGCCACGAGCTTGCGGCTGATTATCCGACGCTGAAGCTGGAGGACTGGTACGTTGACATTATCAGTGCGAAGCTTCTTGATAAAACCCGCAGAAAAGATTTTCAGGTTTTCGTTCTTCCGAATCTGTACGGAGATATCATCACGGATGAAGCGGCGGAGATCCAAGGAGGCGTAGGTACTGCCGGGAGCTCGAACGTAGGTGACCGGTATGCGATGTTCGAAGCGATTCATGGATCGGCGATTCGAATGATCGAAGAAGGAAGAGGATGCTATGCAAACCCGGCGAGCCTGATGAAGGCCGCTGCGATGATGCTTCGCCATATTAAATTCCAGGATAAGGCGGAGCGTCTGGAAAACGCGCTCCGGATCTGCTGCGAGAAGGAGAAGGAGGTTGTGATCACCGGCCACGAAGACGGCGCAACCGGACAGGAATTTACGGATTATCTGATCAGCAAGCTGTAATAAACGTGCATCTTTTTTGAAAAAAGACTTGCCGCTTTTGGAAGGAAACTTCTGAAAGCGGTTTTTTTCTTATTTTTTCGTATTTCCTATGTGATATATGGGGATTTTAAGGTATAATAATAAAAAAGAAATAAAGAAGTACGGGAGGAAAGATGATGGCAATGAAAATTTCTACGAAGGGCCGTTACGCGCTCCGTGTGCTGATCGATCTTGCAGAGCAGGGAAACGGCCGTTTTTTTCCGCTTAAGGAAATCGCAGAACGACAGGAAATATACCAGAAATATCTGGAAAGTATTATTAAAGAGTATGCAAGACATGGCTATGTGATCGGTCACCGCGGGAAAGGCGGCGGATATAAATTAGATAAGGATCCGGACACAATTACAGTGAAGGATGCCCTTCAGATGGTGGAAGGGGATCTTGCACCGGTATCCTGTCTTGCGACAGATGAAAATACATGCCCCCGGGCAGCTGAATGCAAAACGCTTCCGATGTGGGAAAAGCTATATAAGATGACGAACGACTACTTCAGCGGCATTACGATTGCGGATCTGCTGCAGCAGGGAAATGCGGCGGACATGTATTTCATCTAGCTTTTATTTAAATACCTAAAAACCAGTAGGATTTTATGAATTATACTTGACAAAGCTTTGAGCTGCTACTATAATACAGTTAAACATATAAATTAAATGGGTTTTATAAAACGTAGGACAGAGCGTCCCCCGTGCTCATAGAACACAAGAAAGACAGGAGGAAAAATTATGTCTAAGATTTACACATCCGCAGATCAGCTGATTGGAAATACACCGCTTCTGGAGCTTACGCACATCGAGAAGGCATACAATCTTAAGGCGAAGCTGGTTGGAAAGGTTGAGTTTTTCAATCCGGCCGGATCGGTAAAAGATCGTATTGCGAAGGCGATTCTGGACGATGCGGAAGAGAAGGGAATCCTCAAGAAGGACACGACGATTATCGAGCCGACATCCGGAAATACCGGAATCGGACTGGCAGCTGTCGCTGCGGCAAGAGGATACCGGATCATCATCGTAATGCCGGATTCGATGAGCGCAGAGAGAAGAACGCTGATGAAGGCGTACGGCGCAGAGCTTGTTCTTTCGGAAGGTGCGAAGGGCATGCCGGGAGCTATTGCGAAGGCGGACGAGCTGCATGCGCAGATTGATAATTCCTTTATCGCGGGACAGTTTGTAAATCCGGCGAACCCGAAGGCGCACTATGAGACGACTGGTCCGGAAATCTGGAAGGATACGGACGGTGAAGTCGCAGCCTTCATCGCTGGTGTAGGAACGGGCGGAACACTGTCCGGAGTTGGCAAGTATCTGAAGGAACAGAATGCGGATGTGAAGGTATTTGCAGTAGAGCCGAAGTCTTCCCCGGTTCTTTCGGAAGGACACGGCGGCGCTCATAAGATTCAGGGAATCGGCGCCGGATTCGTTCCGGAGACACTGGATACTTCGATTTATGATGAGGTTATTCCGGTTGAGAACGAAGACGCGTTTAAGCTTGGCAAGGAAATCGGCGGCGAGGGAATTCTGGTCGGCATTTCTTCCGGAGCGGCTGTCTGGGCAGGCATTCAGGTTGCCAAGAGACCGGAGTTCGAAGGAAAGACCATTGTCGTACTGCTTCCGGATTCCGGAGACCGTTATCTTTCCACGGCTTTGTTCAATGACTGATTGGTAATTTCATATTAACAGCAGGTTCGGATCACTGTCCGGACCGGGTGTACGTTCTCTTTCATGTTGATGATTTACTTTCTGCAGAAATGGGGCTGTTGCATGAACGATAAATAATCGTTCGTGGCAACAGCCCCTTTTCGTATGCGCAAAAGGCTTAATCTAATAG
>JAQXNW010000126.1 GCA_029098205.1 Eubacteriales bacterium
GAACTCCCCCTCAAATGGGGGGGAGTACGCTCTGAAATGCCTGATGCAGGATCAAAGCCCAATTATTCTGCTCAGGCATTTTGTATACAAGAAAAGAGGCTGCCGCACCCGGCATAATTTTTTGCCTAATGCAACAGCCCCCCGATTTTCAGTCGGTGTTATTTAAGATATTAAGAATGCGCGGTTACAGGCAGGTGAATCCGCCGTCGACAGGAATCGCAGCACCTGTGATATACGAAGATTCTTCCGCTGCGAGGAAAATCGCCGCGGAATCGATCTCCTGCGGATTTCCGTACCGTTCTTCCGGAATCACAAGATTGGAATACGCTTTGAAGTCCGGAGAATCCAGCGTTGTCTGGGTTTCCGGATTGTTGAAGAATCCCGGACAGATTGCATTTACGGTAATTCCATATTTCCCCCATTCCGCAGCCAGCGAACGAGTGAGATTTACGACGCCGCCTTTCGCGGTATGATAGGAGGAAGAACCTGCAATTTTCGTGCCTACGAGTCCGTAAATCGACGCGACGTTGATGATTCTTCCGTAGCGGTTCGGAATCATTGAACGTTTCGCAGCTTCGCGGCACATCCGGAAGGTTCCGAATAAATCAATGTTAAGTTCAGTCCCGAACTGTTCGTCTGTCATGTCTTCCGCCGGCATGATGTCTCCGACTCCCGCGTTATTAATCAGGATATCGATTTTACCGAATTCTTTCATGATTTTCGCGACGGTTTTGTCCACTTGGCCGGAATCAGCAATATCACAGCGGAGCGGTAACGCCTTAACAGAATATTCGCTTTCGAGCGTGTCAGCTACTTCTTCTATTTTATTCTGTCTTCTCGCGATCGGAACGATGTTTGCGCCCTGATTGGCGAGCGCTTTCGCCATTTCTATGCCGTGCCCGGCTGAGCATCCGGTAATGACGGCGGTCCTTCCGCTGAGATCAAAAAAGTTCTTCTTCATATGCTAGTTCCTCCTAAGTGTTCGGAAGGAGCGGTTAAGACCGCCTTCTTCCGGGATACTGGCCGTAAAATGAAAAGATAACGGTTCGTAACATTCTTTCCGGATGGAATCCTTTTCTTAAAATAATATAGGAATTCTGCGTATCCGTCAATTCTTAGGATTATTTTTCGTTTTTGTACCGGATTCTCTTTTCGATCTGAATGACTAAAGTCGGAAGGAAAGCCAGAATCCATACGTAAAGCAGCAGCCTTGCGTCAATCGGAGCGATGCCGAATGCTGTGTGGAAGAACGGCAGCAGCAAAATGAGGTGAAGCAGTACAGCTCCCAGAACAAAGGCTCCAATCGTATAAATGTTGGAGAAGAATCCGAGGCGGAATATGTCCTCACGCCCGCGGCAGTTGAAGCCGTGGAACAGTCTTGCCAGGCAAAGTACCGAGAATGCCATGGTGGACGCGCCGACTGCGCCAATTCCCCGTGCGTCAACCCATGGGAAAGAGCCCAGTCCGACAAAGTACGCGAGAATCGTTGCGATGGAGATAAGAAGTCCGGTTCCGCCGATGCTTTTCAGCGTTTCCTTGTTCAGCACGGATTCCGTCCGTTTTCTTGGTTTGTCATTCAGCAGTGTTTTATCCAGCGGCTCCATGCTGATCGCAAGCGCCGGAAGACTGTCTGTGATCAAATTAATGAATAGAAGCTGCACTGCTGTAAACGGCAGAGGAAGTCCGAGAAGCGACGTAAAGAGGACCGCAACGATTGCGGCCGCATTTCCGGACAGAAGGAACCGGATCGCGTTCTTGATATTGTTGTAAACGCCGCGTCCGTTCAGGACGGCCTTCACGATGGTCGCGAAGTTGTCGTCGGTCAGAATCATGGAAGCGGAATCCTTTGCCACTTCGGTTCCGGTGATTCCCATCGCGATCCCGACATCCGCGGATTTCAGCGCGGGTCCGTCGTTTACGCCGTCTCCGGTCATGGCGACAATATGACCATGGCTCTGCCACGCCTGAACGATGCGGATTTTGTTATCCGGAGACACTCTTGCGTAAACGCTGATCTTCTCGAGATTCTGATTCAGTTCCTCTTCACTCATCTGATCTAGTTCCGGTCCGGTCACAGCCAGATCTCCTTCACGGAGGATGCCGATCCGTTTCGCGATCGCGGAGGCCGTCACCTTATGATCACCGGTGATCATAATCGGCTTGATTCCCGCGGCGATGCAGTCGGAGACAGCCTTCATAGATTCTTCGCGTGGAGGGTCCATCTCCGCCATTAATCCCAGGTATGTGAAATCGCCTTCGTCTTCCGGAGAAATCGACCGTTCTTCTCCGATTTCCTTCATGGCGAATCCGAGGATTCGAAGCCCGTGATTGGATAAGTCAAAGTTTTCGTCGCTGATGTTTTTCTTCTCTTCTTCAGTCAAAGAATAAGTGCTTCCGAGAATGACATCGATCGCGCCTTTTGTGAACATGATATATTTCCCGTCGACATAATGAAGCGTGCTCATCAGTTTCCGGTCGGAATCGAAGGGAACCTCCGCCAGACGTGGATATTTCGACAAAGTTTTGTCCAGCGTCTCATTTCCTTTTAATTTAATGAAATTTTCCAGGAACGCGCTTTCGGTTGGATCGCCGATATATTCTCCGTCCGCGATTTTCGAGTCGTTGCAGAGAACGGATGCGAGCAGCATGAGTCTCCCGTTTTCCGCGTATGCGTCCGTGTATTCCACCGTCATTTTGTTCTGTGTCAGAGTCCCGGTTTTGTCAGAACAGATTACTGAGACGCATCCCAGGCCTTCCACCGCGTTCAGGTCTTTAATAATAGCATTCTGTTCCGCCATCCGTCCGGTTCCGATTGCAAGAGAAATTGTGATGATAGAGGCCAGAGCTTCCGGGATCGCAGCGACGGCCAGCGCTACGGCAAAGAGGAGGGAAGGAAGCAGTCCGAATCCGCGGAAATATTCAAGAAGGAATACGACGAACGAAATCACCATGATCGCTGCTGAAAGTTTCCGGCTGAAGTTGTCCATCGTCACCTGAAGCGGCGTTTTCCGTTCGCCGGTATCGTTCATCAGCTGTGCGATGCGGCCCAGTTCAGTTCCGCTTCCGACAGATGTGACGATCGCTTTCGCGCGGCCGTACGTTACCAGTGTCCCGGAGAAGACCATGTTCTTCTGATCGCCCAGCGCGACGGATTCGCCTTTCGAACATTGGAAAGACGCGTTCTTCTCCGCGTTCAGAGATTCTCCGGTGAGCGAGCTTTCGTTTGTTTTCAGTGTGTAGGATTCCAGAAGCCGCGCGTCTCCCGGAATGATGTCCCCGGCGTCCAGCGTTATGATATCTCCGCATACGAGATCCTCGGCGGGGATCACTTCCAGCTTTCCGCCCCGGATGACTTTCGCCTGCGGGGAAGAAAGCTTCTTAAGACTTTCCAGTGATTTCTGCGCCTTGAAATACTGCACCGTACCCAGGATCGCGTTTAGAATAAGCACTGCAAGAATGACCGCTGTGCTGGAACGGTCGCCGGTTGCGGCGGAAATTAAGGCTGCAATGATAAGAATGATTACGAGAAGATCCTTGAACTGCCCGAAAAATACGGCTATGAATCCCTTCTTCTTCGCTTCCTGAAGTTTATTTTCCCCGTATTCAATTCGGTTTTTCGCAATCTGGTCTTCCGAAAGTCCCGTCTCAGAGGAAGAGAAGATCTGAAAGATCTCTTCGGAACTCCGATCGTAATAAGTTTTTTTGGTTTCGTTTGTTTTTTCCATATTTTCCCGTCCTGTCTGTCTTTTAGACTGAATGGTTTGGCAAGCGGTCCGCCGGATTTCTGCTTCCCGGACGCGGTTTTTCTGCGGATGAATCAGCAAAGATAAAAAAAGAGACTTTTAAGGGCAGACAAAACCGCCCTTAAAAGTCTCGCTGTTTCATGCAGGCGCGGGCATTCACAGAATGCCGTGATTGACGCGGTCTGCCGCAGGAATGATTTGATCCTGCCGCTACTCCCCTTCAAGTTAATGAAAATATAGCATGGAGGAAGAAAAAATTCAAGTTTGTTTTTGCCGGAGCCGGAAAGGAACGTTTTCCGGGTTCGAATGTGATACACTGTTTAAGCGGGTCACCTGAAGACCCGATGCGGAACAGGAAAGAAAAAATCGGTTTTCAGGGAAAACAGAAAACTGGGTTTGAGATGAGCATTAAGTAAGAAAGAAGAAATTTGAGTATGAATGAAACCAGAATGATTCTCCGGAAAGCGGAAGAAAAAATCATGCTTTGTGAAAAAGAATATGCGATCGAATGTACGGACTTTCTGGATCCGCTCCAGGGATCCTGTGTCCGCCAGGGGCTTCATCTGGGGAAAGGGGAGCCTCTTTCGGTCTCGGGCAGAATCATCGGAGAAAAATACGTGTACCGCAGCATGACGCTGGTATTCACCGGAGGATATGAAGATGCAGAAAGGCAGATTTTAGCGGTTCTTCCGGAATATATTCTTCCGGAGACGATTCTGGATCCAGAGGAAATTTTAAATAATTCGGATCTGGAAATCCTGAAGGCGGTCCGTTTTACGCATAAGCAGAATGCGGCGCGCGGATTCGGCGGTGGAGCGCTCGGTCACAGGGATTATCTGGGAGCGATGATGGGGCTGGGAATTCGGCGGGAGGTGACAGGAGATATCCTTGTCCGGGAAGATGGAGCGGACTGCATGGTCCTTCCCAGAATGGCGGAATATGTGGCGGAGAATCTTACGAAAGCGGGGAGAGCCGGACTTACGGCGGAGACAATCCCGGTTCTGGATGTTCTTCCTCCGGAAGATAAAGGAGAAGAGATTGTCTGCACGCTGGCATCGCTCCGGCTGGATAACGCTTTGGCCGCCGCGTTTCATATTTCACGGACGGAAGCGAAAAAGGCCATCGGGGAAGGGCTTGTATTCGTAGATCATAGAGAAGCGGAAAAAGCGGATCAGGAGGTGGGCGGGGGTGCCCTTCTCGTGATCCGCCATAAAGGGAGAGTCCGTCTTCGTGAAATATCCGGCGAGACCAGAAAAGGCCGGATCCGCTGTATTTTCGTAAAATAGGAAGGAAACGTACCTAAAGAAGCGGATCTAAAACGATTTTCTTGCGCCTTCCTCGAACCTTTTTACCTTTCCGGTTGTCGTTTTTTTCATCGGCGTGTCCTGAATCCGGAGACGGAGGATGCGCTGATAGTTCGGAAGACCGCTGTTTATTTCGTCCAGATCATTCCGAATGTATTTTTCGATTTCGGAGGTTTCTGTGATTCCCTGCACCGTATGAAAATATTCTTTGTCGTAGACGATTTTCGCGACCAGAGCGAGATCTTTCCAGTTCCCGTCGTTATGGCGCGGTTCGCCGATGACGATGTTTTCTTTCACATACGGGAGTTTTTCAATTAGCGTCTCCAGTTCTTCCGGATAGACGTTTTTCCCGTTCTTAAGGACGATGACATTTTTCGCGCGTCCCGTGATATATACAAATCCGTCTTTGTCCGCTTTCGCGAGGTCGCCGGTGTGGAGCCAGCCGCCGGCCAGAGCCTTGGAAGTTTCCTCCGGATTGTTGTAGTAGCCGAGCATCACATTCGGGGAACGGCAGATTAATTCGCCGATTCCTTCGCTGTTCGGATCCGCGATCGCAAGTTCAATTCCCGGAAGCGCTTTTCCGATCGAGCCGGCTTTCCGGTCGTTCGCGTCTTCGGTTGTAATTACCGGGGATGCTTCGGTCATGCCATACCCCTGGCATACGTGGATGCCGATGTCCTCGAACCCCTGCTGGCATTCCGGGTCAAGCGCAGACGCACCGCTGAACACGGCGTGAATGGATCCTCCCAGCTGGTCGTAAATATCCGAAAAGAGCTTCCTTCTGCGGTCGATTCTAAGCTTAAGAAGAAAATTCGAAAGTTTAATGCCGCGGCGGAATTTCTTCATCGCGCCCTGTTTTTCGATTCCATTCAGGATTTTCTTCCAGATGGCTTCGATCAGAATCGGGACCCCGATGAACGTCGATACATGATACTCGACCATGTTTTTCTGAATGTATTTCAATCCGTCGCAGAATGTGGTCGTCGCTCCGACTGAAAGCATGATCAGCTGCCCGCCGATGCCGTACGCGTGATGGAACGGAAGGAACGCCATGCAGACGTCCGGATATTTGATGTCTTCCACCTGCTCCATCGCGTGGACGTCAAAGAGAACATTGCGTTGGGACAGCATGACGGCTTTCGCGAGGCTGCTTGTACCGGATGTGAAAATCAGAATGGAGCAGGCACCTGGGTCGATCGGAAGCTCCGTATAGGCCGTCTTTCCGCTTTGAAGCGCTTCCTTTCCTTCTTCCAT
>JAQXNW010000127.1 GCA_029098205.1 Eubacteriales bacterium
CGAATAAATAACTATGCTATCTATGAATCCCCCGATTCAGAGAGAGGGGCAGGCCGCGGAATCATTTCCGGCGGCCTGTTTTCGTCTCGGATCGCCGGGTGCGCCTGGCGTCTTTTTTGTCTTGTGGGAATTATTGAGTAAGCGCCGGAACAATTGAGTAACCGCCGGAACAATTGAGTAACCGCCGGAACAATGGTATAATAAAACATCGATTTCGGATTATATGAAAAAGGCCGAAGCAGAAGACGGAGGAGAAGAAAATTGATGAAATTAGGCATAGTGGGCCTTCCGAATGTAGGAAAGAGCACACTGTTTAACGCGATTACGAAGGCGGGTGCGGAAGCCGCGAATTACCCGTTCTGCACCATTGAACCGAATGTCGGCGTTGTGACGGTTCCGGACGAACGAATTACAGCGCTTCATGAACTTTATCAATCGAAGCGGACGATTTATGCGACGATTGAATTTACAGATATCGCGGGACTGGTGAAGGGCGCATCGAAAGGCGAAGGCTTGGGAAACAAGTTCCTGGGACATATCCGGGAAACTGCCGCGATCATTCATGTGGTCCGGTGCTTTGAAGACGATAATATCGTGCATGTCGCGGGTTCGATCGATCCGCTCCGGGATATCGAAACGATTAATACGGAGCTGATTCTGGCCGATCTGGAGGTTGTTGAAAAACGGATCCAGAAGACGGAGAAAGTGGCCAGAAATGATAAAAACGCGGCGAAAGAGCTGGAGGTCCTCCGGAAAATCGAAGAATTCCTGTCGGCCGGAAAATCTCTCCGTGCGATAGAAGGTCTGGACGACTGGGAGAAAGAGTTCATCGGCACTCTGGATCTTTTATCGTATAAGCCGATTATTTATGTAGCGAATGTTTCGGAGGAGGATGCGGCGGACGCGTCCGGAAATCCGTACGTGCAGCAGGTTGCCCGCTTCGCGGAGGGAGAAGGCGCGGAGGCGGTTACTGTCTGCGCGGAAATTGAACAGGAAATCTCCGAACTGGATGACGACGAGAAGGCGGAGTATCTGGCCGAGCTTGGGATTGAAGAATCCGGTCTGGACAAGCTTGTGAAAGCTTCGTACAAGCTTCTCAATCTGATTTCGTTCCTGACCGCGGGAGAAGATGAATGCCGGGCATGGACGATTGAGAAGGGAACGAAAGCGCCGCAGGCGGCGGGAAAAATTCATACGGATTTTGAGCGCGGATTTATCCGGGCCGAAACGATTTCCTACGATTCATTTATGAATGACTGCGGAGGCAGCATGGCAGAGGCCCGGGAGAAGGGACTTCTTCGTTCGGAAGGAAAAGACTATGTTGTGCAGGACGGCGACATTATCACGTTCCTGTTTAATGTATAAGAGAAGAGGGAAATGCAATGGTTTTTAATTTTGACGATTTCGAAGTGCAGCTTGCGAATGGACTTAAGGGCGGCGAAGGAGACGCGCTTGTCCGGAGTTTTTCCGATGATTTAAACGCAGTTAAGAAAATCACGCTCCGTCCGGGTTCCTATCTAGGTCTTCATACACACGAAGGAACCAGCGAAATCGCGCTGGTTCTGGACGGGAAGGGTGAAGTGCTGGAGGACGGCAGGCATAAGCCGCTTCGGCAGGGCGATGTCGTTTACTGTCCGGAAGGACATGCGCACAGCATCCGAAATACAAGCGATGCGGATCTTCTTCTTTTCTGTGTGATTCCAGAGCAGAAGGCGGAGAGATAGTTCCGGCGCGGGCAGGAACGAAAAAAGAAAAACGGGAGTTTATTATGCCGTCTACATATGCGCACGATCGATACGGGATGATGGTTCTTCGGAATTTTCCGGATCTGCCCGGGCTTTCCGAGGATGCGGTCCTTAAAAATCTGGAAACCTTTCGGATTGGATGTCAGGGACCGGATCTGTTCTTTTATTATATTGCCGGGAAGAAGGATCCGGCGAAGCCGCTCGGAAGCCGGATTCACTATGAACCCGCGGAGAGGTTTCTCCGCAGAATTCCGAAGCTTCCGGCGGAGGAACCGGAAGAAACGAAGGAGAGAAAGCTTTCGTATCTTGCGGGGTTCCTTTGTCATTTCACGCTGGACAGCTGTTGCCATCTGTATATTGAGGCGCTGATCCATCGGTTTGATGTGCCGCACAGTTTTGTGGAAGGCGAATTTGAGCGGTTTCTGATGGAGAAGGACGGAGAAGATCCGGTCCGTTTCTGCGTGACAGATGGAAGGATTGTTCCTTCAAAGCGCAGCGCGGAGGCAGCGGCATGGTTCTATCCGGAGGCGGATGAAAAAGTTCTGCTTCACGCGATGACCGATATGGTGAAAATTCATCATTTGCTGTATGCGCCGCACGCGGCGAAACGCGCGCTTATTGACGCGGTTCTCCGGCTGGCGGGAAAATATAAAGAGCTGGGAGGGCATGTCGTTCGTCCTGAAGCGGATGACAGGCTGCTTTCGGGAGATCGGGAGCTTCTCCGGAGGATGGAGGACGCGGTGCCGCTTGCTTCTGATCTCATGCGGAACGCATTTGACTGGTATTTAAGCGGCGGAGAACTGGACCCGTATTTTCAGCGCAATTTCGAAGCGGGTCCGGACTGGAAGAGCATCCAGATCCCATAAATCAGCACAATCGGCATGGCCGGGAGGAATCTGTCTTTTTCGCCCGGCCTCTCTTTCATCGAAACAAGGAGGAACGATGAAAATCATAGGAATCATTCTTCTCATTATTTTTATACCGACGATGCTGCTCGTCCTGATGATGAATCGAAGAAAAAAGAAAGTAACGAAATTTGATGAAAATTCCATGAAGAAAATCCAGGGAGAGATGATTACCGTCGGGATTGATACCGCCTTCCCGCCGATGACCTTTCTGACGGAGAAACGTCAGCCGGCAGGGTTTGATATGGAATTCATTCTGCAGGCAGCGACGCCGATGGGCGTAAATATGAAAGTCCGGGCGGTGAATTGGGCAGAGAAGGAGCGTCTTCTGGAAATCGGAAGCGTGGACTGCCTGTGGAGCGGTCTTTCGATTACAGAGTCCCGCAGAAAGAATTTTATCTTTTCCAAGCCGTATCTGAATACGAGGATTGTTCTTCTTTCTCTTTCAGAGGAAAAACAGGCAAGGACAAAGGAAGATCTGGAAACGTTTGCGGTTGGTGTGCAGACCGGATCCTCTGCGGAAGAAAAACTGAAAGAGCTTCTTGGAGAAGAACTCCCGGAAAATATTCGAAGATTCGCGAACTATGGGGAAGTCTTGGAAGCACTGGATCAGAATTCCATTGATCTCTGCGCGATTGATGAGACTTTCTATTTGTATGCGACGAAAAAATCCGCACCGACGCTTAGTGAGCAGAAGAAAAAATGGCCGGATTATATCAAGAGTCCGCTGATTCTGGGTGAAGAGCAGTATGCGGTTGCATTCCGCCCGGAAGATCAGGATCTCTGCGATAAATTGAATCATGCGATCGATAAGATGACGGAAAATAAGGAGCTCCAGAGTATCAGCGATCTTTGGTTTGACATGGACCTTCTGGCTTCGGAGGAAGAGGCTGAACCGGAAAATAAGGAAGCAGCTGAAACCGAAGAAACAGCTGAAACCGTAAATGAGGAAGCAGCGGAAACAGAGCCCGCGGATACGGAGAAGGAATGATGAGCAGAAAATTGGTAGCGGCGGCAGATAAATTTACGAAAGAACAGGCGGAGCAGATTCGGAGCACCGCGGAGGAATGCGGTTTCACTGCATTCCTGTATCAGAAAGAGGAAGAGGCCATTCCGGAGCTTAAGGACGCGGAAGTGCTGTTCTGTCGGACGGCAAATCTTCCGAAATATGCGCCGGACCTTCGTTGGTGCGCTTCGACGAATGCTGGTGTGGAGTCTCTTCTGGTGCCGGGAGCTCTTCCAAATGAGCAGTGCGTTCTGACAAACAGCGCAGGAGCATACGGAGTGACGATTTCAGAGCATATTCTGATGATGACGCTTTGTCTTCTTCGGAAGATGCCGGAATATCAGGCGATGATCCGGGAAAAGTACTATACGCTGGATTATCTGTCGCAGCGCTCAATTCACGGAAGCAGGATTACATTCATGGGAACAGGCGATATCGGATCGACGACGGCGAAGATTATGAAGGCGATGGGAGCCGCGAAAATCGTCGGCCTTTCCAAGAGCGGAAGGCGGCGTTCCGACGCGTACGATGTCTGCGACAAGATCGACCAGGCTGGAAAATATCTCCCGGATACAGATATTCTGATTCTCAGTCTTCCAAGCACTCCGGAGACAAAGGGCGCTTTGTCCAGAGAAAGGATCGCCTGCCTTCCGAAGAACGCGATTGTTGTGAATGTCGGCCGCGGCGTCACGGTGGATCAGCAGGCGCTGATGGATGCGCTGAATGAGGAGAAAATCGCCGGTGCCGCGCTGGATGTCGTAACACCGGAGCCGCTTCCGAAGGGGGATCCGCTTTGGGATGCGAAGAATCTGCTGCTGACGCCGCACTGCGCGGGAAACCTCGCGTTGGGATACACGACGCAGAGGGTCGTTGATCTGTTCCTGGATAATTTTAGAAAATATGCCGCTGGAGAGCCGATGCACAACATCGTGGAGCGTTCGATCGGATATTAAATCGGATATTAAAGAGAGGCTTGTGTCATGAAGTATTCGGGGTCTGGGAAAGACGCTTTTGTGCTTGGAGTGGATATCGGCGGCACAAATATAAAATACGGCGTTTTTCGAGGAACGAAGGATTTTATGCGGCTTCTTTCTGACGGCTCTTTTCCGACGGATCGGTCGGAGGGCGGGAAATATGTTTTTTCGGATTTTTTCCGAAGAATGGAAGGCCGGCTGTCGGAAGACGGCCTGGATTTTTCGAAGATCGGCGCCCTTGGAATTGCGGTTCCCGGTCCGGTGACGGAGGGGCGGACTGTCCATGGATGTCCGAATCTGGGATGGGGAACGGTGGATGTTCGAAAAGCAGCGGAAATGTATTTCCATGGCCCGGTTTATGCAGTAAATGATGCGAACGCCGCATGCCGCGGAGAATTTACCTATGGCGCGGGCAAAGGCTGCCGGAGCGGAGTGATGGTTACTATCGGGACCGGAATCGGCTCTGGAATCTGGCTGAACGGAACGGTTCTGGAAGGTGCGTTCGGCGCAACGGGAGAGATCGGCCATATGCCGATGCACCCGGAAGCGGGGCCGGAGCGGTTGTGCGGTTGCGGTAAAACGGGATGCCTTGAGCAGTACGCGTCGGCTTCGGGTATTCTTAAGACGGCGGAGCTCCTCCGTGCAGAGGATCAGAGTTTTCAGGAAGATTCTGAACTTACCGCGGAGATCGTTTTTAAGAAGGCGAAAGAGGGAGAGAGCTGGGCCGTTCGAACGGCAGAATCAGCCAGTGAGATGCTTGGACATGCTTTTGCCTTTGTCTCCTGCGTGCTGGATCCGGAAATTTTTATTCTGGGAGGCGGCGTTTCGAGGGCGGGAGAAGCTTTCCGGAATCGGATTCAGGCTGCGTATAGAAAATACTGCTACTGGCCTTCCCGGGATGCGGCATTTGCGTTAGCGGGCCTTGGGAATAAAGCCGGTATTTACGGCGCCGCGCAGGGAGCGTTTTCCCTTTTCTGCGAACCGAATCAGAAGTGTTCGGCCGCTGGCTCGGGTTAAAATGTCGAACATTACAAAAAAGAACGAAATTCAGGCGGATTTTATATTGAAAAAGCAGTAGGTTTAGCGTATAACAATAACAGTACATTTTTTTTGTAATACATAACAATTTTCAGAAGGGTGGTATTGATACATGAAAAAGAAAGATATCGACTGGGGGAATATCCCTTTTGATTATATGGTTACGGATTACCGTTATGTTTCCATGTAC
Organism: Eubacteriales bacterium; assembly: GCA_029098205.1. Taxonomy (GTDB): domain Bacteria; phylum Bacillota; class Clostridia; order Peptostreptococcales; family Anaerovoracaceae; genus Aminicella. Next base: position 5,859 of record JAQXNW010000127.1, read on the forward strand.
GAGGATGGAAAATGGGATGACGGAGTCCTGACCGGAGATGCTACGATTAAGCTGAGCGAATGCGCAGGCGTTCTTCAATACGCGCAGGAAGTATTCGAAGGTCTTAAGGCATATGAGACTGTAGACGGAAAGATTGTTACAGTCCGTCCGGATCTGAACGCGGAGAGAATTTATAATTCTGCCATTCGTCTTGAAATGCCGCCGTTCCCGAAGGAAAGATTCATTGACGCCGTTGAGCAGGTTGTCCGTGCGAACGCGGCATGGGTACCGCCGTATGGTTCGGGCGCGACGCTGTATATCCGTCCGTTTGAGTTCGGATTCGATTCTGTAATCGGTGTAAAACCGTCGGATGTTTATCAGTTCCGTATGTTCACGACACCGGTAGGTCCGTATTTCAAGGGCCGTGTAAGACCGATCGCGGTTAAGATTACAGATTACGACCGAGCGGCACCGCATGGAACCGGCGGAATCAAGGCTGCGCTGAACTATGCGATGAGTCTTAAGGCGATTATGGAAGCGCATCGGGAAGGATATTCCGAGAACTTCTATCTGGATCCTGCAACCAGAACCTATATTCAGGAAACGGGCGGAGCGAATATTATCTTCATCACGAAGGATCATAAATTTGTTACACCGAAGTCGGATTCGATTCTTCCGTCGGTTACACGCCGTTCGCTGGAAGTGGTTGCGAAGGATTACATGGGCATGGAAGTTGAGGAACGGCCGGTTGCTCTTGCGGAGGTTCCGGATTTCGTCGAGGTCGGCGTATGTGGCACCGCGGCTGTTATCGCTCCGGTCGGCGAGATTCATGATCACGGTAATGTAATTCATGTTCCTTCCGGCATGGATGAGATCGGACCGGTTCTGAAAGAAATGCGCGAAACACTGACGGGCATCCAGATGGGAACGATTAAGGCTCCGGAAGGATGGATCCACGAAGTGAAAGTAGAAGACTGATCGGTCTTCTCTGCGTAAGGACAGAAAATCTTATGAGGGGAGCTTCCAGAAGAAGCGCCCCTTTTTCTGTATGTTCCAGAGAACAGGAAAAACGGAAAGACAATTCCGGGAAAATTTAAGAAGGAAGAAAAGAATGAGCAGGAATATCCAGAAGGAAGAGAAGATCATTCATCCGTTTCCTCCGATTTTCGATGCGGAATCCCGTATTCTGATTCTTGGAAGCTTTCCGTCGGTGAAGTCCAGAGAGCAGAAGTTTTACTACGGGCATCCGAGAAACCGGTTCTGGAGTGTGACCTCCGCTGTCTTTTCAGAGGAGGTCCCCGGGACGGTGGATGAGAAGAAGCAATTTCTCAGAAGAAATCATATCGCCGTCTGGGATGTGATCCATTCCTGCCGGATTACAGGATCCAGCGACGCGTCCATTCGGGACGTGAAAGTGAATGATATTACGCCGCTTCTTTGTCAAAGTCAGATCGGGAGCCGTATTTACACGAACGGTGCGGCCGCCTGGAATTTATACCGGAAATATATCCGGACGGATCCGGACATTCCGGATGCAGTGAAGCTTCCGTCTACGAGTCCTGCGAACGCGGCATGGTCTCTGGAGCGGCTCATTGAGGCGTGGAAAATTATTCGGTCTCCGGTTTGAGGAATAAGGAAATCGTATAAAATATGAAAAGGCAGGATGGCGCTTCCGTGCTTCAAATCTGCAGAAGGAAGCGGTGCCGGGAAGAGAGGATATCCTTGAAAAGCATTAAAGAAATCACCCGCGAAATGAAATTGGAAAGCCCAATTATGGCGGCATCGCCGGAGGACACCAGAAATAAGGCGCTTCAGGCGATTGCAGACTCGCTTCAGGAGAAGAAAGACGCGGTTTTCGAGGCAAACCGGAAGGATCTTCAGAAAGCCGAAGAGAACGGCATCAGCGAGTCCGTTAAAAAAAGACTTCTTTTTAATGAGCATAAGCTGACGGATGTACTAGCCGGGATTCAGGATGTCATCAAGCTCCCGGACCCCTGCGGCCGGGTTCAGCTTAAGAGAAAACTGGACGAGGGGTTGATTCTGGAAAGAGTCAGCTGTCCGATCGGCGTAATCGGAGTCATCTTCGAGGCGCGGCCGGACGCAATGATACAGATCTCCTCCCTCTGCATCAAGAGCGGAAACGTGGCGGTTCTGAAAGGCGGAAGCGAGACGAAGGAAACAAACCAGGCACTGTTTGCAATCATTCATGAGGCTGCGGTTCGGAGCGGACTTCCGGAGCTTTGTCTTTTTCA
>JAQXNW010000128.1 GCA_029098205.1 Eubacteriales bacterium
CGACCCGAAAAATGACAAAGAACCATTCCGGAAAGAGAACGCGGATTACTGGATGAACGTCGATCAGTATACAGGCGGCGTGGAGCATGCGATTCTTCACCTTCTGTATTCCAGATTCTTTACGATGGTTCTTCATGATATGGGTATGGTATCCTGTGACGAACCATTCCGGAATCTGCTGACTCAGGGAATGGTAAACAAAGCTGATGAAAACGGCGTTTTCCGGAAAATGAGCAAGTCCGTCGGAAATGTTGTAAGTCCGGAAGAAATCCTGAAAAAATACGGCGCGGACACCGCAAGACTGTTCATTCTTTTCGCGGCTCCTCCGGAGAAGGAACTGAACTGGTCGGATGAAGGAGTCGAGGGCAGCTTCCGTTTTCTGAACCGTGTATGGAGACTTGTCAGCGATTATGTCAATCACTCCGAGAGACATTCAGACGCTCCGGTTGAGCTCAGGACAAAAGAAGATGAAAATCTGAATCATATTTTAAATATCACTATAAAGAAAGTTACGGACGATATCGGGGAACGGAAAAACTTCAACACCGCAATCAGCGCCATTATGGAGCTTGTAAACGCCGTGTACAAGTACAGAGATCGAAAGGACAGAAACGAAGCGCTTCTCGGGAATGTCATCGATCACATCGTCATTCTGCTCGATCCTTTTACGCCGCATATCTGCGAAGAAATGTGGGAGAATCTCGGACACAGCGTACCGCTTGTCCGCACTTCTTGGCCGGTTTACGATGAATCCGCTCTTAAGACCAGCGAAATTGAAATTGTCGTTCAGATGAACGGCAAGCTGAAGTATAAAGCGACGCTCCCGCAGGGTTTAAGCCGCGAAGAACTTCAGGATGCAGTGAAAAAGGATCCGAACGTTTCTTCTCTGCTGGAAGGAAAGAACGTTGTAAAAACAATTGCCATCCCTGATCGGCTTGTAAACTTTGTCGTTAAGTAGGAGGGAAAAGAAGGCAATTGGAAACTTTTAACAATTTTTACGGACAGGCGAAGGTCAGCCCTGGGGAAAAGAACGGAGTGAAAACAACTTCTTCCGGAAAAAACAGAAATTCTTCCGGAAGAAGACATCCGTCCGCAAGAAAATCCTCTTCCGGAGGCAATCGGAACGAACATGACAATTCCGCTCCGAAAAGCTCAAGGCCGTCCCGAAAGGGACACACGCCGCAGAAAAGGCCGCATGAACCCGCTGAACCTTCTGTGAGAATGTCTCAGCCGATTAACAGCGAATACGACAGCCTTGGCTTTCAGAAGAGGGATCAGTCCGTTATGCGAAGCTCTTTTAACCGAAGCGCCGGGTATTATAAAGCAGAGCGGAGCGGAAGCTCTAAGGCGAAAAGAGGAACCGGGCAGAATTCAAAAGGGCCGAGAAATGCGAAGGTATATCGGAATGAAAGTATGAAAATCATTCCGATCGGCGGTCTTAATGAAATCGGGAAAAACATGACCGTTCTTGAGTACCGGGATCAGATTCTGGTTATTGACTGCGGAATGTCTTTCCCGGATGACGATATGTTTGGAATCGACGTTGTCATTCCTGATTTTACATATCTTATCGAGAATAAAGATAAAATCCGCGGCGTTGTCATCACGCACGGACATGAAGACCATATCGGCGGCGTTCCTTATCTTCTGAATCAGATTCAGGTTCCGATCTACGGTACGGCCCTTTCGATCGGTCTGATCCGAAACAAGCTGGATGAGCACGGACTCAAAGGCGATCTTCGATTGATCCATGCGGGAGACACGCTTCATCTTGGTGATTTCACTGTGCGGATCTATCGGACGACGCATTCCATCGCGGATTCGATCTGCCTCTGCGTAGATACGCCGGCTGCCAGGATCTTTCATACGGGAGATTTCAAGATCGATTATACGCCAGTTGACGGCGAGCCTATTGATTTTGCAGCGCTGGCGGAGCTCGGAAAAAGCGGCGTAGACATACTTCTTGCGGACAGTACGAATGCGACCCGAAAAGGGTTTACGCCATCCGAGCGGATGGTTCGGGAGACATTGGATAATATTTTCCGTGATGTAGAGAAGCGGATTATCATCGCGACGTTCTCATCCAATGTACATCGTGTGCAGAGCATTATCGATCTTTCGGTAAAATACGGCCGAAAATTCACTGTATCCGGGCGCAGCATGGAAAACGTCATGAGTCTGGCTACAGAGCTGGGATATTTGAAATATCCGAAGAACTCGTTTGTAGAGCTCAGCAAAACAAAAAACATTCCGGATAACGAACTTACGATTATTACAACCGGAAGCCAGGGAGAGCCTCTGTCCGCGCTGGCGCGGATGGCAGCCGGAGAACACCGCAACGTGAAGCTGAAAAAAGGCGACACCGTGATTCTTTCCTCTTCTCCTGTTCCGGGGAATGAAAAAAGCGTTTCGAACGTTGTCAATAAACTTTTTGAGAAAGAAGTCAATGTAATTTACAAGGATGTTGCGGATATTCATGTATCCGGACATGCCTGCCAGGAAGACCTGAAGCTGATGCATTCCCTGATCCGGCCGAAATATTTTATGCCGGTTCATGGAGAGCCCCGTCATTTGATCATGCACGCCAAGCTGGCAGAAGAGCTCGGTATGAAGAAGGATGACATTTTTATTCTGAATAACGGGGATCAGCTGACGATTGACAAGAGAAGAGCCATTAAATTCAAAAATGTTGTGCCTGCGGAAGACATTATGGTAGACAGCTTCGGCTCCGGTGATGTCGGTTCTGCGGTGCTGAAAGACCGGAGACTTCTTTCGGAATCCGGCATGCTTCTTGCAGTTGCAGCTGTAGATCGGAAAAACGGGATCATTGTTTCAGGGCCTGAAATTGTTACGCGCGGCTTTGTTTATGTGAAAGATAACGAAGAACTCATCAACGGCGCGAAAAAACAGTTCCGCCACTCCTTGGAGAAGAATCTCAAAAATGGTGTGAAAGACTGGAAAGTGCTGAAATCAAACGTTCATGATGATTTGAGAAATTATATTTTCATGAAAACGAGAAAAAGCCCGCTTATTTTCCCGGTATTTCTGGATGTCTGATGGAAAGGAGCTCATCCATGAATGTGTACGATCAGGCGCATAATCTTGCGCAGGCTGTGACAGAGTCGCAGGAGTTTCAGGAATTTGACCGCATGCGGAAACAAGTAGAGCAGGATGAGGGCCTGTCAAAAATGATCAAGGATTTCGAACAGAAGCAGATGGAAATCCAGGCAAAGCAGATGGCCGGGGAGATGACCCAGCAGGAGGCAATGCAGGCCATGCAGTCAATCATGCCCTATATTGCTGCGAATCCGGCTGCATCTTCGTACCTGCAGGCGCAGATGCGTTTTACTCTGATGCTTCATGACGTCGTGAAGATCGTAGGCGATGCGGTTGGCATGGATACAATGCCGAATATTTGATAATAGAGGCTTTGTTTGTTATAATAGTCAGAAGTGAATATATCCTGCGGGTACCTTCCCGCGTGTCGGATGAAATTTAATAAGAATATAAGAAAGTGAGTGCAAGAGACCGATGATTACAGCAGGAGATTTCAGAAAAGGAATGACGTTCGAGTTGAATGGAGAACCCCATGTCGTACTGGATTTTCAGCACGTGAAACCAGGTAAAGGTGCAGCGTTTGTAAGAAC
>JAQXNW010000129.1 GCA_029098205.1 Eubacteriales bacterium
ACAAAAGGAGAACAGCTTTATTATGAGAATGTCGAAAATGTATTTCAGGACGCTCCGGGAGGATCCTTCCGAGGCGGTGATTCCCAGTCATAAGATGCTGATCCGTGCGGGATTTATCCGCAAGGAGGCATCCGGACTGTACAGCTATATGCAGCCGGGCTGGAGAGTGCTTCGGAAAATCAGCCAGATCGTCCGCGAAGAGATGGACGAGAAGGGCGCGCAGGAAATCTATGTTCCGATTCTGACTCCGAAGGAGCTCTGGGAGGATTCCGGAAGATGGAATGATTACGGACCGGAAATGTGGAGAGTGACGGATCGGCACGGACGGGAATTCTGCCTGGGACCGACGCATGAGGAAACCTTTACGGACATCGTGCGGACGGACATTTCCTCATATAAGCAGCTTCCGTTCTTCCTGTATCAGATCCAGCCGAAATACAGGGACGAGGAACGGCCGCGCTTCGGGCTTCTCCGTTCCCGGGAATTTTTCATGAAGGACGCGTATTCCTTTGATGTGGATCAGGAAGGCCTGGACAGAAGCTATGATATTATGTATGACGCGTACAACCGCATCTTCAATCGGCTTTCGCTGACATTCAAGCCTGTGGAAGCGGACACCGGAGCGATCGGAGGGAGCAATTCGCACGAATTCACGGCGTTTTCGGAGGTCGGAGAGAGCGATATCGTACTTTGCGATAACTGCGGTTTGGCGGCGACGGTCGAGAAAGCGGAATGCGTCGATGCGGCTCCACAGGATGATGTAGAGATGCTGCCTCTGGAAGAGGTGGAAACACCGGGGACCAAGACCATTGATCTGGTTGCGGAATACCTGGGACTGGATAAGAAGCAGACAATTAAAGCTCTCCTTTTTGTTACTTATGATGAAGAGACCATGGAAGAAAATGGTTACGTTGCGGCATTCTGCCGAGGCGATCGGGAAGTGAACATGACGAAGCTGGTGAATGCTCTGGGAATTCCGGAGCACTGCATCGCATTTGCGGATGAGCATGAAATGTCGGAGGCGACAGGATGCGTCGGAGGATTTACGGGTCCGAAGGGGCTTCATGACTGCACCATCGTTGTGGACAGCGAGCTCCCCGGTCTTAAGAACCTCTGCGCCGGTGCCTGCCATAAGGATCATCATTATATCAATATGAACTATGGCCGGGACTATACAGGGGATATCATCGCGGATATCAAGCTTACGAAAGAAGGAGATCCGTGTCCGTGCTGCGGAAAACCGGTTCATCTGACAAAGGGAATTGAAGTCGGCCAGATCTTCAAGCTTGGCACAAAATATTCCGAGTCTATGGGAGCGTATTATTCGGATGAAAATCAGCAGCGGAAGCCGATTGTTATGGGATGCTACGGCATTGGAATCAGCCGGACTTTGTCCGCCATTGTAGAGCAGAACCATGACGAGAACGGAATTATCTGGCCGGTTGCGGTTGCTCCGTTCCATGTGATCATCACTGTGATGAAGCCGAAGGATGAGGAGCAGATGCGGCTTGCGTCCGAGGTTGAAGAGGCTCTTAAGAAGGAAGGCCTTGAGGTTCTGACTGACGACCGGAAAGAGCGTCCGGGTGTGAAATTCAAGGATGCGGATTTGATCGGAATTCCTGTTCAGATCACGATCGGACGCCGCGCGGGAGAAGGCGTCGTTGAATACAAGCTCCGGAGAGAGGAAGAAAAACAGGAGATCCCTGCGAAAGAAGCGATCCGGCGTGCGGTTGATCTTGTCCGGAAAGAAGGAGACGGACGCTGCTTTATTAAGTAAGCCTGCCTCCGGCGCGGTTTTCCGGCTGGCGGAGCGCGCTCCTGAAACGGGACTTCGTCCGTGAAGGAAGGATGCAGAAGAAAATAAAATATAAGACAAGATATACGGCCGTATTTTTCATACGGAGGAATGGAGATCTTCAATGAAAAAAGTAACGATTACGATGGAAGACGGCAAGGTCATGAAGGGTGAGCTGTACGAGGACATCGCGCCGATCACCTGTGAGAACTTCGAGAAGCTTGCAAAAGAGGGATTCTACGATGGACTCACGTTTCACCGCGTGATTCCGGGGTTTATGATTCAGGGCGGCGATCCGGAAGGAACGGGCATGGGCGGTCCGGGTTACTCCATTAAAGGAGAGTTTGCCGCGAATGGCGTTCCGAACAATCTTAAGCATACGACCGGCGTTCTTTCGATGGCCCGCGCGATGGATCCGAATTCTGCGGGGTCGCAGTTCTTCATTATGGTTGCGGACGCACCGCATCTGGACGGACAGTATGCCGCATTTGGAAAAATCACGGAAGGCGTGGAAAACGCGATAGAAATCGCAGCGGTTCCGAGAAATCCGTATAATGATATGCCGGATGAGCCGGTTGTGATCAAGACCATTACTGTAGAATAAACGGCGGGGCGGTCGGAGCATTTTCGGCAAGAGAGCTCTCCCGAAAGACGGAGCGCATGGAAACGAAGAATTTCAGATCGAGGAAAAGGATATGGAAATCTATAATACATTAACGCGGAAAAAAGAAAAATTTGTTCCGATTCACGAAGGCAAAATCATGATGTATGTATGCGGCCCGACTGTATACAATTACATTCACATTGGAAACGCGAGACCGATGGTGATCTTCGATACGTTCCGGAAATACATGGAGTACCGCGGATATGAAGTGAAGTATGTCCAGAATTTTACGGATGTGGATGACAAGATCATCCGCAGGGCGAAAGAAGAAGGCATCGGAGCGATGGACGTCGCGGAGAAATATATTAAAGAATATTTCGAGGACGCGGACGCTCTGAATATCAAGCGGGCGACGGTGCATCCAAGAGTATCGCAGACGATTCCGGATATCATCGAATTCGTGCAGACTCTGATTGACCGGGGATATGCATATGAGGCAGACGGCGACGTGTATTTCAGCACCCGGAAATTTTCGGGATACGGAAAGCTGTCCGGACAGAACATCGACGATCTGGAAGCCGGAGCGAGAATTGCGATCGGAGAAGTGAAGAAGGATCCGCTGGACTTTGCCCTCTGGAAGGCACAGAAGGAAGACAGAGAGATCGCCTGGGATTCTCCGTGGGGCAAGGGCCGTCCGGGATGGCATATCGAATGCTCGACGATGGCGAAGAAGCATCTTGCACCGACGATTGATATTCACGCAGGCGGACAGGATCTGGAGTTCCCGCATCACGAGAACGAAATCGCGCAGTCTGAATGCTGCAACGGCGTGCCTTTTGCGAATTACTGGATGCATAACGCGTATATTCTGATGGACAAAGTGAAGATGTCCAAATCTCTTGGAAATTTCAAGACAGTACGGGAGATCCGGAGCCTTTACGATGGAGAGGCGATCCGTCTTTTCCTGCTCTCCGTGCAGTACCGCAAGCCGATTGATTATACGGAAGACAATATGAATCTGGCGGTTCGGAACCTGGAGCGTCTTCAGAACTGCAAGGACAATCTGATCTACCTTTCGGAGAACGGATCGGACGAAGAAACGGACGAGGAGAAAGCTTCGCTGGAATCCCTTGTGAAATATCAGGAGAAATTCAACCAGGTCATGGACGACGATTTAAATACCGCCGATGGAATCAGCGCGGTTTTCGAGCTGATCGGCGCGATCAATACGCAGATTCAGGACGGAGCCAGCAAAAAATACGCAGAAGAGGCGCTTTCGAAGCTTCAGACACTGTGCGATGTGCTGGGCATTCTTCAGAAGAAGCAGGATGAGTCCGTGGATCCTGAGATTCAGAAGCTGGTCGACGAGAGACAGGAAGCCCGGAGAGCGAAGAATTTCGCCCGCGCGGATGAAATCCGAGATCAGCTGAAAGCGATGGGGATCACTTTGAAGGATACCCCGAATGGCGTGCAGATCGTGAAGGAATAAATGGACATCAATCCGAAAACGGCAGATACAACGGCGTTCGCCTATATGGGAGACGCCGTTTATGAAGTATATATCCGAAGGTACGTGATCGAGAGCACAGCCGTGAAAAATACCGAAAGAAATGCCTTTGCGATCGGATTTGTGAAAGCGGATTCGCAGGCGGAAATTATCCGGACGATGCTGCGGGAAGAATTCCTTACGGAAGAAGAAATTCGCCTTGTGAAACGGGCGAGAAACCGGACGAATACATCCCGCCCCAGAGGATCCTCTCCCGCGGCATATAAGTGGGCGACCGGATTTGAGGCTCTGATCGGATGGCTGTATCTGAGCGGAGATGAGACGCGCCTTCTTGAAGTGGAACGCCGCGCCGTGGAAATTCATGAGGCAGTGCATCAGAATACGCAAAAGAACGCATAAGAATGCATGACGATGCATAGAAGAATGGAACAGGAGAAACAGGAAGATGAGCAAGGCAGATACGCTATTTGTGAACATGTGCCAGGATATTCTGGATCATGGTTTCTCTACGGAAGGGCAGAAAGTCCGTCCTCATTGGCCAGACGGAACGCCGGCGTATACGATTAAGAAATTCGGGGTTGTAAACCGCTATGATCTTTCCGAAGAATTTCCGGCAATAACGCTCCGAAGAACCGCGATCAAGTCCAGCGTGGAAGAGATGCTATGGATCTGGCAGAAAAAATCGAACAATGTGCATGACCTGAAAACCCGCATCTGGGATTCCTGGGCTGATGAGAACGGATCCATCGGGAAAGCGTACGGATACCAGCTTGGCATTAAATATAAATTCAAGCAGGGCGAGATGGATCAGGTGGATAATTTCATCTGGAACCTAAAGAATGAACCGTATTCGCGCCGGATCATGACGAATATCTATAATTTCCAGGATCTTTCCGAGATGGGCCTTGAGCCGTGCGCATACAGCATGACGTTCAATGTGACCGGAAACCGGCTGAATGCGATTTTGAATCAGAGATCGCAGGATATTCTGGCGGCGAATAACTGGAATGTCGTGCAGTACGCGGTTCTGGTCATGATGCTGGCACAGGTGACGGGGCTGGTTCCGGGGGAGCTTGTGCATGTCATCGCGGACGCGCATATTTATGACCGGCACGTGGGAATTATCCGCGAGCTGATTCAAAGAGAGCAGCATCCGGCGCCGAAGGTGCATCTGAACCCGGATGTAACGAATTTCTATGATTTCACGCCCGACGATGTGATCGTAGAAGACTATGTGACAGGGCAGCAGGTGAAAAACATTCCGGTGGCGGTTTAAGAGAGGCGGCTATGAATCTGATTCTTGCGGCAGATAAAAACTGGGCGATTGGATACCACGGAGGGCTTCTTGTGCATATTCACGGGGATATGAAATTCTTCCGTGAAATGACCACCGGGAAAACGGTCGTTATGGGAAGAAAAACCTTGGAAAGTCTTCCCGGAGGGAAAGGCCTTCCGAATCGGAAGAATTATGTACTGACGACCCGGCCGGATTATCAGGCGGAGAACGCGGAGGTCGTACATACGGAGGAAGAACTTGAGAAGGCCTTGTCCGGTGAGGATCCGGAGAATGTGTTCGTGATCGGCGGAGCTCAGGTTTATGAGGAACTTCTTCCCCAGTGCGATATCTGCTATATTACGAAAATTGACGCGGAATACCCGGCGGATCGGTATTTTCGGAATTTAGACGAAGATCCCGCATTTGAGCTTGCGTACGAAAGCGAAAGAATGGAAGAGAAAGGGACGGGGTACCGTTTTTTGCGATATGAGAGACGGAAATAACGGAAAGAGAAATGCACGGCATTCCGGACACACCTACGGAAAAACAGGTGGAAAGACGGCTGGGAGGCGGCGCCGTGCGGATTTCGGCCGGAGAGAAAATAATGACCGGCGAGCGGATTCCGGGCGGAGAGAAAGCTATGGCCGAAGAAAAGAAATTTCCGGAGCTTTCGATATATCGGAGAAGGAGCCCTCTGAGGATCTTCTTTACGGAAGAAATTCTGTGATGGAAGCGCTTAAATCCGGCCGCACGATGGAAAAGCTCATGGTGCAGGATGGAAGCGGCGGCGCAGCAGGAAGGATTCTGGAGCTCGCGAAGGAACAGGGCGTTGTCATTGAACGTGTTTCGAAAGTTGCGCTGGACAGGATGACCGATGGGGGAAATCATCAGGGAGTAGCCGCGATCGTTTCGGCGCATAAGTACGCGGAGCTTCCGGATACATTTGCTTTGGCAGAGGAACACAGCGAGGATCCGTTTCTCGTTATTCTGGATGGAATTGAAGACCCGGGAAATCTGGGGGCGGTGATCCGGACGGCGGAATGCGCCGGCGCGAGCGGCGTGATCATTCCGAAGCGGAGAGCGGCAGGACTTACAGAATCTGCGGCGAAAGCGGCCTGCGGCGCGGTGGAATATCTTCCCTGCGTCCGTGAAACCAATATCGCGCGGACCATCGATCAGCTGAAGGAGCAGGGCGTCTGGGTCTACGCATGTGACATGGACGGAGAGCTTTATACCTCTAAGGATCTGACGGGGCCGATCGCAATTGTAATCGGCGCGGAAGGAAAAGGAATCAGTCCGCTGGTGCGGAAGAAATGCGACGGAGTCCTGTCCATTCCGCTGAAAGGGCATATCAATTCGCTGAATGCGTCAAACGCGGCGGCTGTGCTGATGTATGAAATTCGGAGGCAGAGAGATGCCGAAGCTGAAAAAACAGGAAATGCTTTCGGATGAGGAGCTTTGCAGGCTTTCATCCGAAGGAAATCAGGAGGCCGCCGAAATTCTGATTCGGAGATATAAGGAAACAGCGCTTCGAAAATCGAGAACCTGTTTCCTTGCGGGCGCGGATCGGGAGGATGCCCTGCAGGAATGCATGATCGGAATTTTTGACGCGATCCGCGGGTACGACCCGAAGGCGGGTGCCAGCTTCAGGACCTTTGCCGGATTATGCATGGATCGGGCGATGGTTTCCGCGGTGCGCAGAGCGACAAGGCTGAAAAACCGTGCATTGAATGAATCGATTTCGCTGGATACTCCTATTTCCGATTCGGAGGAGGATGGCGAAAGCCGGACGCTGATCGATATTCTGGATGGAGGAAGCAATGCGGAGGAAGCGGATGAGGATCTTGCGGAGAAGCTGAATCGCCTTCTTACGAATGGGGAGCATCCGCTTCTAAGTCCTCTTGAACAGCAGGTCTGGGAACGGTTTCGAAATGGCGAAAGCTACCGGGAAATCGCTGAGGAACTCGGAAAAAAACCGAAATCAATTGATAACGCGATTCAGAGAATCCGTCGGAAAATCCTGGATTTAATTAAAAAAAGCGGCGGAATTTC
>JAQXNW010000130.1 GCA_029098205.1 Eubacteriales bacterium
AGGCCGCGGCCTGCGACGTGCTTCCACTCGCATCATCAGAGGAAAAGGATTCGGTCTTTTTCCCGCTCGGAAGATCCCGGATGAAAGGTGAAATGTTCACGCTCCGGACCGCGCGGCCGTCCTCCGCCCGGATTTTGACCGCCGTATCGTCCGTTACGACGAACTCCCTGCCATCCCCCGCGATGTGGTCGTACACGCCTCTCTCCAGCGCCTGAAGAAGCGTTGATTTTCCATGGTATCCGCCGCCGATGACAAGCGTAATGCCGCGCCGGATTCCCATTCCCGTAATCTCTCCGACATGCGGAAGCGTCACGGAAATCCGGTCCTCATCCGGCGATCGGAAAGCCACCGCATTCTTCAGCGGCTTCTGCGACACGCCGCTTTCTCTGGGAAGAACCGACCCGTCGGCGACAAAGGCAATAAACCCTCTCTCAAGAATGCTTCGCCGAAGCTCCGTCTGATCCTCCGCAAGATCCGCCGTTTTCCGGAGCTCCCCCGGATTCAGAGAAGAATAAAGAAGCGATTCCGAAACGATCGAAGGAATCTCGGAAAAGAGAATCTTCTCCAGTTCTTTCGCCAGAATGGTACGGCCCGCCGCGGGGAATCCGACCGTAAAACGGAATGTCAGGCTTCCGTCTTCCCCGAACTGGCAGCAGCTTCTCTCCAGAATCTCCTGCCCCGGATTCGAACATCCGATCGCTCCGCTTTTTCCGGATCCATGTGCCTTCCGGTCGTATTTTCTGGACGCCTTATAGAATCTTCTCGTAAGATCATCCTGAAGCGCCCTTCTCGTTTCCGGCGTACTCCGAAGTTTCTCCGGGAATCCTGCCCTGCCGGACGAAATCTCCACTCGGAGGCGGGACGGCGCAGCGAACGGGTCGCCCTGCACATGATCGATAAAAAGCGTATAAAATCCAAACCGGTAGGATCCGGCCAGCGATTTATACGCGGCGTAGCTCCGATGATCCAGCAAAAGGAGCGCGGATCTCAATTCCTCGTCCGTCCCTTCTTTCATCGGAGAACGGTCAGTTGCTTTCCCTTTCCCCCGTCCGTACACCTTCTTTGTGCGGCCGGAACTTTCATATCGTCTATTTCCGTTGTACATTTAGTTTCTCTCTTTCCCTGCTGATTGCTGATTCTGCGCTGAAAACTTTTCTGTTTTCTATTATACACCCCTTTATACAACCTTTGCGGAAGGAAACATGCCGCTCCGATGAAAAACACTTCTGTCAGACTTCAATCTGGGATCTGACAGAAGCGTTTTTGTATGCTACAATTTATATGCTGAAATGCTACAATAAAAAATCAAAGAATAATTACAGACAGAAAGACAGATCTCCGCAGGGAACGCCCGCGTGATAAAACCGAAAGGACTCTATGCGTACCAAAGAAAATTTACCCGAAGACAGATACCAAAACAACGCCCGTACGGGAAGCGCTTCCTTGGGAAATGCGAACCCGATCACGACCGGAGTCATTTGGAAGCAGATCCTCATTTTTTTCTTTCCGATCCTTGTAGGCGCTTTCTTTCAGCAGCTATATAACGCGGTAGATGCCGCGGTCGTCGGCCAGTTCGCGGGGGAGATGGCGCTGGCCAGTGTCGGTGGCTCCTCCGGGCAGATCGTGAATCTGATTTTCTCCTTTTTCATGGGACTTTCCACTGGTGCCACAGTCATCATCGCGCAGTATTTCGGCGCAAAAGAATATGACAAAGCGAACACAGCGCTTCACACCGCTTATGCCGCCTCTGTCCTCGGCGGCCTTATCCTGGGCGCTGTCGGTGTTCTCATCAGCCGGCCTTTCCTAAGGCTCCTCAGCACTCCGAAGGAACTGATGCCGGGATCGACTTTATACGTACGGATCCTGATGGCCGGTCTCGTTTTCACGCTTATTTTCAATATCGGATCCGGCATACTCCGGGCCATCGGAGATTCCAAGCGCCCGCTGTATATTCTTATGATGTGCTGCGGCCTTAACATCGTGCTGGATCTTTTCTTTGTCGTCGGACTGAAACTGGGAGTCCTCGGCGCGGCGCTCGCGACCGTTCTCTGTCAGGCGCTTTCCTCCGGCGTCATCACCTATCTTCTTGTAAAAAAGACAGAATTCCTTACCCTTCGTTTTTCGAATCTCCGGATCGACCCGAAAACGCTCGGCCGAATTCTTCATATCGGACTTCCGACCGCCCTTGCGGGAAGCATGTTCGGAATTTCCAATATGACCGTACAGACCTCTGTAAACGCGCTGGGCGTAAACACGGTCGCAGCCTGGACCGCATATTCCAAAATCGACGCGCTGTTCTGGATGGTCAACCAGGCGTTCTCGATGTCTACAACGACCTTCATCGGGCAGAATTACGGCGCGCGTCTTCCGAAACGCATCCGGAAAGCGACGCGGGAAGTTCTGGCGATGGAGATCGGAACTTCGCTTTGCCTCTCCGCTTTCTTCCTGACATGTGCTCCGATTCTTCTTCGGCTCTTCGCGTCCAATCCGGAGGTCATTCAGATCGGAATCCGGATTTCAAGGCGCATGGCTCCGTTCTACGCATGCTTCGCGGTGAACGAAATCCTCGGAGCAACCCTCCGGGCGGAGAATTACATTGTATTTTCAACGATCACGAATCTCCTCACCATCTGTGTATTCCGCATTTTCTGGGTGAAGTTCCTCTTCCCGGGCGCGTCCATTCTGCGAATTACGGAATGCTATCCGATCAGCTGGGCTTTGACCTCGATCGTGGTTCTTATTTACTATATGGTGATGCAGCCGCGGATCCTACGAAGACTTCAGGAAGCCTGAACTCGGGGAGCCGCGCGGACAAAGGCATCACGGGCGACAAAGTATGACAAAAACAGCCTATGCTCTTTCCCTTGCGGATTCACTCCGCAGGGAAAAGACATAGGCTTTCTTTTTTATATTTCCTGATACGGCGCCAAAGCCGCCGAGGCATGGCAAAGGTAAGTTTCAGAACTTTAGAAGCTGTGCTTCTTCAGCCACCGAACCGCTTTCTCTACCAGATAGGTGATATCCTCGCCGTCCGCCGTGCGGACCTCCTGCTCCGGAAGATCTCCGAACAGATCCAGATGCGCCTTCTCAGCAAGAACATTTTTGAAATAATTGTTGTCATCGGAAAACGCCGGATTCGGCTGAATCTGGCAGATGCTGTACGCCTGAAGGATTCCGGTGACAGGAACATGATTCCACGTAAGACCCTTGTAGGTGTCGATCTGCGACTGCGGAATCGGCTTGTTTTCGCGGTAAATCTCCATCGCGCGGCGAAGCGCCTTTTTCTCTTCTTCCGTCAGAGCCTTCGCGTCATCCGATGCATGAATGTTGTCCTGCATCTGCTCTTCATTGCTCATGCCGGAAAGAACCGCGATCACATCCGGAAGTCCCAGCGCGAAGCGGACCGACCACGAAGCGATAGACCAGTCCGGATGAAGATCTTTCAGAATCTTTTCCGCTTCTGCAGGAAGATACGAGAGACCGCCGCCTTTGACCGTCTCCATCACGATCACCTTGCGTCCATGCCTACGGATCACATCGTAGCATTTCCCCGCCTGCACGAATTCGCTGCCCCAATCCACCGGATTCAGCGGAATCTGTACAAATTCGATCTCCGGATGCTCAGTCAGCACCCGATCCAGAAGATCCGCGGACGAATGGAACGAGATCCCGATATGACGAATCTTTCCCTCCTCTTTCCATTTTTTCATATGTTCAAAGAGCCTCGTCTTCTTAATGACGCCACCGTTTCCGTCGATCCCGTCATAAAGCACGGTCTGCACGTTATGCATCAGATAATAGTCGAAATAATCGACGCCGACCTTCTTAAGCTGGCTTTCAAACAGCCCGTCTGCTTCCTCTTCCGGAACATTGTTAAACGTCGGGAACTTGTCCGCGATCGTGTACGAATCCCTCGGATGACGTTTTACCAGCGCCTCCCGCACCGCGTCTTCGCTGTGCCCTTCGTGATAGACAAAGCTCGTGTCAAAATACGTATATCCCGCTTCCAGGAATGTATCGACCATCTTATTCAGCTCTTCATAATCAAAATCCTGCGCGTTTCCGTTCTTCACAGGAAGACGCATCATTCCAAATCCAAGATTTTTCATTTTCACAGTCTCCTAACTTACAATATAATAATATATATAATTCTCATAGGTTTATCGACTTATGGGCCGAATTCTGCCCTTTACGTTCTCATTATAACGCGATATAATCGCGCTGTTAACCGTTAAAATATGCCCGCTTACAACGAAAATACAGCGAAAATATAAATCAGGAAAGCAGAGAAATCATGCCGAATCACGAACTCCCGGGGAAAAGCCAGCCCCTTCCCGAACAAACGCCGAAAAAACAATCCGTCCGACTCCGCGCTCTGAAAGCCGCGTTCCCATACACGATCCCGATTTTCGCGGGATTCTGGTTTCTCGGCCTCGCCTATGGAATCCTGATGAATAAATCCGGATTTTCCTTTTTATATCCGCTCGCGATGAGCAGTCTGATTTTCGGGGGATCGCTGGAATTCGTCGCGATCTCCATGCTTCTTGCGCCCTTTGCCCCTCTTCAGACATTTTTAATGGCTTTCATGGTGCAGGCACGCCATCTGTTCTACGGCATCACCATGCTGGACAAATATAAAGGAACCGGATGGAAGAAATTCTTTCTGATCTACATGATGTGCGATGAAACCTTCTCTATCAACTGCTCCGCCGTAATCCCGGAGGACGTCGACCGCGGATGGTTCTATCTCTGGACGTCCGTTCTGGATTACACGTACTGGGTATCCGGAGCCGTGATCGGCGGACTGGCCGGATCGCTTCTTGCCTTTAACACGCACGGCCTCAATTTTGTCATGACCGCGATGTTCACCGTGATTTTTCTGGATCAATGGATGAAGGAGAAGCACCATTATTCCGCTTACATCGGACTTGGTTCCGCAATTCTGGCGCGGCTTCTTTTTACGTCTTCCACGTTTATGATTCCGACGATGGTACTGATTCTGATTCTGCTGACCATCTTCCGGGGACCCATCGAGAAAAAAGGAGGCTTCGCAAAATGACCATTCCGCAGCAAATCATTACCATCGCGCTCTGCGTCGTAGCCACGATGCTGACCCGGTTTCTTCCGTTTCTCATTCTATCTTCAAACAAGCCAACACCGGAGTACATCGAATATCTGGGAAAAGCGCTTCCTGCCGCGATCTTCGGGATGCTCGTCATCTACTGTCTGAAGGACGTGAACTTCACAGGAGGATCTTACGGCCTTCCGGAGCTTCTCGCGATCTGCGCAACCAGCGTCCTTCATATCTGGAAAAAACAGATGCTTCTTTCGATCGCCGGCGGCACAATCATATACATGCTTCTCCTTCAGTTCGTATTCGCCTGAAAGCCGCCCCGGCGGCCAATCCCTGGCAGGTTCTTTAGCTCAGCGGAACCTACGCATCCCTCCCTTTCGATTCCTCCGCTTCTTCCAGAATCATCCGCTTCATCTCCCGTGCCGCGATGCTGAGCGGTTTTCTGGTATCCGTCACCAAGGTAATCCAGCGGGTCGGCACCGGATCCTGGAACGGAATCCGGAATACCTCTCCCCGCTCTTCCGCCTCCTTCACAAGTACGTCGGGAAGAAACCCCATCCCAAGCCCGCACCGGATCAAAGACGGCATCTGGTCCGCCGTATCCGCCTCCGCGGAAGGATGCATCTCCAGCCCATGCTCCAGAAACAGCCGGCTGTAAAACGTGTGCGTCATCGTATCCTGCCCAAGGCACACGAACGGAAGCTCCGATAGCCGTCGGAAATTCAGTCCCTTCTCTGCGTATTTCCGAAACTCCGCGCCGCCGCAAAGCACTTCCTGAAACGGCTTCAGCTTTGTCTCCCGAAGAGGCTTCTGGATATTCGACGGCGTCGTCGCAATTACGAAATCCACCTCTCCCCGCTCAAGCGCGGAAACCGCCTGCATCGTAAGATGATTCGCGAGACGGATCTGAATATTCGGATACGTTCTGTGAAATTTTTTCAGAAAATCCGGAAGGAACAGCCGGAGCGCCGTTTCGCTGGCTCCGATCGCGATGCTTCCGCGGGACAAAGACGTAAATTCTGACAGATTCTTCTCCGCCTCCTGCAGCTGCTCCACCGCGATCCTCACATGAGAATACAGGGTCTCTCCCTCCGGCGTCAGAGTAACGCCCCGGTTGCTCCGGTGAAAAAGCTTGCATCCAAGCTGCGACTCCAGCTGGTTCATCGTCCTCGTCACATTTGGCTGCCGCGTAAGAAGAATATTCGCGGCATTTGAGAAGCTGTGGTATTTCGCCGCATAATAGAAAACACGGTAATATTCGTAATTAATATTCATAGTCTCAGCCTGTTCCTGGCTCTCCTTTCTATATTTCAAATTGTATTTCAAATCAATCGGATATTCATTTCCGATATATATAGTATATCAGATTACTGAGTTCCGAAGAATGGGAAAAGCAACTATAATAAAAAAGATCTTTCTATTATCGCTTTTTTCTATAACCAATTATTAATTTCAAAGGGGAATTGATGAAATACACCGAAATGACAAAGGAGCAGCGCCAGCAGGAACTTGCGCGTCTGCAGAAAGAATATAAAGAAGCTTGTG
>JAQXNW010000131.1 GCA_029098205.1 Eubacteriales bacterium
TATGGCGGATAAAAAAGATTATTATGAAGTTCTAGGACTTCAGAAGGGTGCCAGCGACCAGGAGATAAAAAAGGCTTTCCGTAAGCTGGCGATGAAATATCACCCGGACCGAAATCCGGGCGATAAGGAAGCCGAAGAAAAATTCAAGGAAATTAACGAAGCCTATACGGTTCTTTCCGACCCGGATAAAAAGAGAAAGTACGATCAGTTCGGCTTTGCGGGTGTCGACCCGAATGCGGGATTCGGCGGAGCTGGCGGAGGATCCGGATTTGGCACCGGAGGATTCGGCGGATTCGGATTTGACGACATCTTTAACATGTTTGCCGGCGGATCGAGCGGATTCGGCGGGTTCGGAGGCACGCAGCAGCGCGCGAACGCGCCGCGGAAGGGAAGAGATTTACAGGCCCGGGTTTCCATTAAATTCAAAGAGGCTGCGTTCGGCGTAAAGAAAAAGATCGACTTGAACAAGTATGTGGTCTGCAAGACCTGCGGCGGAGAAGGCACGGCGCCGGGCACGCATAAACGGACCTGCTCTCGCTGCGGCGGTACCGGCCGGATTTCCAGTGTGCAGAATACAGCTTTTGGAAGATTTCAGACTGAACATGACTGCCCGGACTGCGGCGGCACCGGAAAAATCATTGATACTCCGTGTCCGGACTGCAAGGGCAAAGGGAAAGTCCGCAAGCGCGTAAAGATCGAAGTGAATATTCCGGCAGGCGTTAACAACGAGGATGTCATTCCGATCCGAGGCCAGGGAGAGCCTGGTGAGAACGGAGGACCGACGGGTGATCTTTATATCGTGATTCGAGTGGAGCCGGATGAAGTCTTCACTAGAGACGGGGATGATCTTTATCTGGAGATTCCGATTACGTTTGATCAGGCTGCGCTGGGCGCGAAAATTACAGTTCCGACTTTGGATGGGAAGGTTTCTTATGAGGTTCCTGCCGGCACGCAGCCGGGAACCGTATTCCGGCTGAAGGGGAAAGGTGTGAAGAGCGTCCGTTCCGGCGGCACGGGTGATCTTTATGTCACCGTAAATCTGGAAGTTCCGACGAAGCTGAGCGGCGCGCAGAAAGAAGCGATCCGGGAAATGTCTGAAAAATTAAGCGATACTTGCTACAAGAAAAAAACAAGCTTCAAGCAGAAATTCCGGAATCTGTTTTCATAAGGCGGCGGAGGTTTCTGTAAAAAAGCAGAAGTTTTTATTAAAAAAACGTATACCCGAAATACAGAGAATGTATTTCGGGATTTTTTGTATTTTTGTTCCAGAAATCCAGGAAACAAGCGGTTCCGGGGGAATGAACCGCCTGCGGGCGGGAAGCTTTTTAACAATGGTTTTATCTGTTCTTTTTGACAGGGGTATTGTATAATTCAGGTAATGAATATTTTTGTTTTTCATCTGAAGACTGAGGGATAATTACCGAAAATTCAGAAGAAATCTGCATCTTGAAAAACGCGAAAGCGGAATTTTGGGAAACACCGGCGGGACTTCGGTTCCGGAGCGGTTTCCGAAGAGAGGATTTGATAAATGGCGAAGAAAAACCTGATCCGGCTTGATCATATATCGAAGCGCTATGGGGATCACATCGTTTTAGATGATCTTTCGCTGGAGGTCGGGGAGAATGAATTCATAACTCTGCTTGGACCTTCAGGGTGCGGAAAGACCACGACACTGCGGATTATCGGCGGATTTGAGACGCCAGATTCGGGCAGGGTCTTTTTTGATGGAAAGGATATCACGGATCTTCCGCCGAATGAACGGCCGCTGAATACAGTTTTTCAGAAATATGCTTTGTTTCCGCATATGAATGTATTCGAAAATGTTGCATTCGGTCTTCGTGTTTCGAAGAAGCCGGAGGACTTTATTCGCGGGAAAGTAAAGCAGGGTCTTAAGCTTGTGAATCTGGAAGGGTTTGAAAACCGTAGGATCGACGAACTCTCCGGAGGACAGCAGCAGCGGATCGCGATGGCCCGCGCGATTGTAAATGAACCGAAGCTGCTTCTTCTGGATGAACCGCTGGGCGCTTTGGATCTGAAATTAAGAGAAGAACTGGAATATGAGCTGAAGCTGCTGAAAGAGAAACTCGGCATTACGTTTATCTATGTTACGCATGACCAGGAAGAAGCGCTGACGATGAGCGACAAGGTCGTCGTGCTGAACGGCGGTTATATTCAGCAGATGGGAACGCCGGAGGAAATTTATAACGAGCCGGAGAACGCATTCGTCGCAGCCTTTATTGGAGACAGCAACATTTTTGACGCGCTGATGGTGCGGGATAAGCTGGTCCGGATTTTCGGCGTGGATTTTCCGTGTGTGGACACGGGATTCGGTGAAAATAACCCGGTCGATGTCGTGATCCGTCCGGAAGACATCATCATCGGAAAGCCGGGCGAAGGGAAAGTAGACGGGGTTGTTACAAGCAACATTTTCATCGGCGTGCATTATGAAATGCTGATTCAGGCAGGCGGTCACGAATGGCTCGCGCAGAATACGACGAGCTATCCGGTCGGTACGGAGGTAAGTCTGGATGTCATTCCTTTCAATATTCAGATCATGCACAAGCCGGAATCCGAAGATGAGCAGGCAATGGACCTGGAAGAAATGTAGCAGAAAGCCGCGAGGGGAGAGATCGAAATTGAGCAGAAGATGGGCGCTCGTTCCATATATAGTGACAGTCATTACGGGAACAGTTTTTCCGCTTCTCATGATTGTTTATTATGGATTTACGGATCGAAACGGGGCTTTCTCGTTATCAAACATTTTAGCTGTTTTTCAGTACGCGCATATTAAGGCATTGGGATATTCGCTGCTTCTTTCCGGAATCAGTACGGCTGTCTGTCTTTGCCTGGCTTTCCCGCTCGCGATTGTGCTGAAAAATATCGGCGTCGGGCGGAAAGGATTCGTTATTTTTATTTTCATTCTGCCTATGTGGATGAATTTTATGCTTCGGACGATGGCGTGGCAGGTGATTCTGGAAAAAGGCGGGATTATCGCATCTTTCCTTTCGGTATTTCATATTCCGATGATTCCGATCATCAATACGCCGGCGGCGGTCGTGCTTGGAATGGTATATGATTTTCTTCCGTTTATGGTTCTTCCGATCTATAACGTGATGCTGAAAATCGATAAGAATGTGGTTGAAGCGGCGTACGATCTGGGTGCGTCTAAATCCATTGTGCTTCGGAAAATAATTTTTCCTTTAAGCATACCGGGGATCGCGAGCGGCGTGACGATGGTATTTGTACCTTCGCTTACTACGTTCGTTCTTTCGAATATTCTGGGAGGAGGAAAAATCTATCTGATTGGAAACATCATTGAGCAGGAATTTACGGTGAGCGCAAACTGGAACCTGGGTTCGGGGCTTTCTCTGGTCATGATGCTTTTTATCATTGTCAGTATGATGATTGTGTCTAAATTCGATAAAAGCGGGGAAGGAGGACTTCTGTGAA
This sequence comes from Eubacteriales bacterium, assembly GCA_029098205.1. Lineage (GTDB taxonomy): Bacteria > Bacillota > Clostridia > Peptostreptococcales > Anaerovoracaceae > Aminicella. The sequence continues at coordinate 3,451 of JAQXNW010000131.1, forward strand.
GGAACGGAAAGGGCTGCGCAGGCTTTATCTATGGATCATTCTGATCTTTCTCTATCTCCCGATTTTTACATTGGTGGTGCTTTCGTTCAATGAAAGCAAATCCATGTACAAATGGACCGGACTCTCCTTCCGCTGGTATCTGGAAATCTTCCAGGATCGTTCGATCCTGACGGCCGTCTTCAACACCTTTGCGATCGCTCTTTCTGCGGCCGCGATTTCAACGGTCATCGGTGTGCTCGCCTGCATTGGTATTCTCAGTGTTTCAAGAAGGGCACAGAAAGTGCTTCTTGGATTCAATCAGATCCCGCTCTTGAATGCGGATATTGTTATGGGAATTTCCCTGATGCTTGCCTTCATTGCGGCCGGTTTATATCTGAACTGGGGAACGGTTCTAATGGCGCATATCACCTTCTGCGTGCCGTATGTAATTCTTTCCGTGATGCCGAAGCTCCGGCAGGCCGGAAAGGATGTCTATGAAGCGGCGCTCGATCTGGGGGCGTCACCGAAATTCGCATTCTGGAAAGTCGTTCTTCCGGAAATTATGCCCGCCGTGCAGTCCGGTTTCATTCTGGCATTTACCATGTCGGTGGATGATTTCGTGGTCACACATTTTACGAGAGGCGCAGGCATCAATACGATTTCGACATTGATTTACAGCCAGCTTAAGGTCGGTGTGCGGCCGACGATGTTTGCGCTTTCGACGGTTATCTTTGCCCTCGTATTGTTGGTTCTTCTGATTTCGAATCTTTCGGCGGCCCGTACGGAGCGGAAGAAGGAAGGGGTCAAAGAATGAAAAAAAGAAACTGCAGCAGACGGAAGCCATGGATTCTGCCTCTTCTTCTGATTATGATCCTGTCTCTTACAGGGGTTCTCTCCGGCTGCGGAAATCGAAATAAAAATGAAGTCCGGGTATTTATGTACGGTGACTATATTGATCCGGAAGTGGTCAAAGATTTTCAGAAGGAAACAGGCATTAAGGTTGTGCTGGATACGTTTGATACGAATGAAGAAATGTATCCGATCATAAAAAACCGCGCCGGCGTATACGATGTGGTTTGCGCTTCGGATTATATGGTCGAGCGCATGCGGAAAGAAGGACTTCTTCAGAAGCTGGATTTTTCGAAAATCCCGGAGGCGAAGAATATAGGAAAGAGGTATCTTCGAATCGCGGACCGGAGCTATGATCCGGGAAATAAATATTCCATTCCCTATCAGTTCGGTTGCGCAGGAATTCTTTACAACACGAAGAAAATCCCGAAGGGGAGCATCACATCCTGGAGTGACCTTTGGAATAAGAAATACAGCGGCCGGATTCTGATGCAGGACAGTCTCCGCGATACGCTGATGGTCGGGCTCAAGAAAAACGGATATTCTTTGAATACGACAAAGCGATCCGAGCTTTCGAAGGCCGTGAAGGATCTGGTGAAGCAGAAACCTCTTGTCTATAAGTATGTGAATGATTCGGCACGGGATCTTCTCGTCGGAGGCTCCGCGGATATCGGCGTGATCTGGAATGGGGAGATGCTTTACTGTCAGGAGCTCAATCCCGATCTCGCCTTTGTCGTTCCGAAGGAAGGAACGGAGATGTTTATTGACGCTCTGATTGTGCCGAAGAATGCGTTCCATCCGGACAATGCGATGAAATTTATCAATTATCTGTCGCGGCCGGAGGTTGCGAAAAAGAATTTTGAATATCTGACGTACTGCACGCCGAATGTAAAAGCACAGGCAATGCTTGATGAAAGCATCCGCGATAATGAAGAGCTGTTCCTACCGGAATCTATGATGAAAAAAAGTGAGGTCCTCCGTGATCTCGGCCCGGAGGGGGACGATCTGTACAGCGAATACTGGAAAGAATTCAAATCGAATTAAGAAAAAAGAAGACATTAAAAGCAAGATAGTATTTTTTTGCATCATTGTTTACAGCTATATTATGATATGTTAGCATAATAAGAAAAAAACAGGATTTTCGCAGCATTGAATGGATGAATGGTTATGAAACGGAGGAATGCATGCGTTACGATATTAAAGGCGGTAATCTGCCGTTCGTTGTCTGCCAGCTGGAAGCAGGAGAGACGATGATTAACGAGTCCGGCGCGATGTGCTGGATGAGTCCGAATATGCGGATGGAAACGACGTCCAATGGCGGCGTCGGAAAAATGTTCGGAAGAATGCTTTCGGGCGAAAGATTGTTTCAGAACCGCTATACAGCGGACCGGGGACCTGGATATATCGCGTTTTCTTCCAGTTTTCCTGGACAGATTTTAGCGGTTGACATCGCTCCGGGGAAAGAGATTATCGCGCAGAAGTCCGCTTTTCTTGCGGCGGAGGAATCAGTCAGTCTTTCAATATTTTTCCGTAAGAGACTCGGCACAGGATTCTTCGGAGGTGAAGGGTTTATCATGCAGCGTCTTTCCGGGAATGGAACGGCTTTCATTGAAATCGACGGAGCGGTGGAAGAGGTCAATCTGGGACCCGGGCAGCAGATTATTGTGGATACGGGATATGTAGCGATGATGGAATCTTCCTGCAATATGGAAATCGTGCAGGTTCCGGGAATTAAAAATGTACTTTTCGGCGGAGAGGGTCTGTTTAACACAGTAGTGACAGGACCCGGGAAAGTATGGCTGCAGAGCATGCCGATCAGCAATGTGGCGCAGATGCTTTCTGCTTATATGCCATCGTCAAATTGAATATTTTGTTATAAAAGCTCATTTTGAGATACAGTCTTCTCACTGCTGTGCGTGTGAATATGAGACTAGCTTTTCCATTATAGTTTTAGCAGCTAATATTGAAATGAGGCAATTATGGAAAATAGGTGGAGTAAGAGAATGACCATGCTTCTGCTCGCATGCGTGGCAGCTTTTCTATTTGGAGTCGCTTTTGTTCCGAACATAGTGCGCGCGGATGAGAATGCAGCAGCGGTATCCATTCATGTAACAGATTCGAATGGTGCAGAGCTTTCGGGAGCGTCGCTCAGTGTCATCGGTTCGAATGGCGCAGCGAAGGATACGTGGATCAGCGGATCCGCGGTGCATACCGTCGATCTTCTTCCGGGAAATTATACGTTGGAAGAAACCGCTTCTCCTGAAAATTATTCGAAGCTGGATACGGCATTTCCTTTTACAGTGCAGGAAGACGGAACCATCGCGGCAGAAGGTCTGAACCAGGAGGGAGTCATCCAAGTCACTGTCAGCGGTAAGGAAATTACCATCGCTGCGGCACCTTTAACCAATGACAGGGGCGCATCGGACAGCAGCGCTGAAAGTACTGCTAAAATTGCGGCCGTTCCTGAAACTGCAGCCAGTACTTTCTCTCCGGAAGCGAATATCACGCAGGAGGATGTACTGGGCGACGCGATCGAG
>JAQXNW010000132.1 GCA_029098205.1 Eubacteriales bacterium
GATTCCAGGCTTTGACAGCAGTTATGAAAGTTTTTTCTTCTTTTCTTCTGCCTGTTCTTTCAGATAGAATTTGTCCTTTGAGTGGAAAAATTCCTGATGGCATTCAATGACATCCCGGTGCATCAGAAGGATCGCGATGACATTGACGATGACAACCAGGCCAAGCGAAAGGTCCAGGAAATTCCAGAGATACGTGGCCGCGCCCACTGCGCCGACTGGAATCAGAAGAATGCAGATGACCCGGTAGACCAAGCTGGCTTTTGTCGTCTTGAAAATGTATTCAGCCTGTTTTTCTCCGTACCAGATCAAAACGATGAGAGTGGAAAATACGAACATCATCATGCTGATGGAGACAAGGTAGCCGCCGAACTTCCCGAAATGCGCGGAAAACGCGAGCGTGGTGATATCGGCTCCGGACATTTCTCTTGTCGCTTTGCTGTCAAAGATGCCGGAGGAAAGACAGACAAGAGCTGTACAGGAGCAGATGATAATCGTGTCCAGAAATACTTCTGTGATACCCCAGAGTCCCTGGCGGGAAGGATGATCCGTTGTTGCTGTCGAATGTGCGATCGCCGCGGTTCCGACACCGGATTCATTCGAGTAGAGTCCTCTCGCAAATCCGTAACGGATGGCAGTCGCGATTGAGGATCCCAGCATTCCTCCTGCAGCTGCCCGCGGGACAAAGGCGTATTTGAAGATCATCCCGAATACGGCCGGGATTTTCGTAATGTTCATGCAGATAATGATAATGGAGCCGCCGATATAGAAGATCGACATGATCGGAACCATTTTTTCCGTGAAGGTTCCGAGTGTCTTAATACCGCCGATAAGAACAAGAGCGGCGGCAATCATGACAATGATCCCGACAGCAATCGCCGGCGCTTCGAAGGAGGTCTTTACAGAGGCAGCCAGCTGATTGGTCTGCGTCATGGAACTGATCGCGACTTCAATCATCAGGAAAATAGCAAAAAGTGAGGCCAGCCACTTTGCGTGGAGTCCTTTTGTAATGTATTTCTGCGGTCCTCCGTCCCATTCTCCTTTTTCATTTCTGTCACGGTACTTAACCGCGAGAACGATTTCCGAGTATTTCAGGGACATAGCCATCAGTGCGATGAGCCACATCCAGAAGACGGCGCCCGGTCCTCCGGATACAATCGCAATCGGGACGCCGGCGATGTTCCCGGCGCCGACCGTGCAGGCGACGGCGGACGTCAGCGCCTGAAAAGCGGTTAAAGTTCCTTCGCCCTTGACTTCTTCCTTTGTCTTTTTAAAGGAAGCGCCCAGGGTATGGCTCAGAATATATCCGAGTTTCCGGAATTGGAAGAAGCCCAGCCGGATGGACATGTAAATACTGGCGATGACGAGCAGGATCATGATCGGGATGCCCCAGAGCCAGTTGGAAAAAACAACGACTTTATCGGCAATGACAGTCAGCATATGAATTTTCCTTCTTTCTTTTATTATCGTCGAATGTTTTGAAAGTGGATTTCGGTCAGAAACCCAGATATTTCCGTACCAGATTCATCTGAATCTGAACCGCGATCGGAAGACTGTCTTCATCAATCGTGAAGTGCGAATTGTGGTGTTCGTAGATACTCCCGGCTTTTTCACTCCGTGTTCCGATAAAATAGTAGACGCCGGGACGTTGCTGCGAGAATTCCGCGAAATCGTCGCCGATCATGGTGCTGACGCCTTCCGTGCGGACGTTTTCACGTCCGATGACATCGGACGCCGCTTCGATCAGGATCTTCGTCATGTCCGGATCGTTCATGAGCGTGGAATTTCCGCATTTGAACGATATGTCGCAGGTGCAGTGATAGGCTTCGCAGATTTTTTCGCAGAGCTCCGCGAAGCGGTTACGAACTTCATCGTCGCCGTCATGAAGGCAGCGGATGGATCCTGCGAGGCGGACTTCGTCCGGAATGATGATGTCCTTGTCTCCGCCGTGAATCTGGCCGAAGGCAATTGTGGTCGGAGTCAGTGCGTTGATCTCTGAGGAAACCATGTATTCCGCCGCTTCGATCACCTTCGCGGCGACCAGAATAGGGCTGATGGCCATGTGCGGCGCCCCGCCGTGCCCGCCTTTTCCGTGGATCGTGAGATAAAAATACCAGCTTGACGCCATAATCGCGCCCGGAACCACACCGATCATACCCGTCGGAATCGGGGACCAGAGATGGAATCCGCAGACAGCGTCCGGATTGTCGTCCAGTGCACCGTCGTCGATCATCAGCTGCGCGCCGGCGTCCTCTTCGTTCTTCTGAAAGAGCATGACGACGGTACCGGGGATTTCATCTTTATGACGCGCGAGAAGCTTCGCGGTCGTAAGATGAATCGTGAGATGCCCATCGTGTCCGCAGGCGTGCATGACGCCCGGATTTTCAGACGCAAAGGGAAGATCGGTTTCTTCTGTGACAGGGAGCGCATCCTCGTCGCAGCGAAGAAGAATTGTCTTCCCGGGCTTTCCTCCCTTTAGGACACCGATGACGCCGGTGTCTGAGCAGCGGCGGACCTGATATCCAAGATCTTTTAGTCTTTGTTCTGCGATGCCGGACGTCCGGATTTCATGAAGCCCAAGTTCCGGAGGGCGGTGAAAGTCCCGCCGCATCTCAATCATCTCATCTTTCAGATCGAGAATTTCCTGACTGATTTTCAATGCAAAGCCTCCTCTGAAGCGCCGTATTATTTCGGTCAATATAAAACGGCTGATAATAAAGATTGATAATTTTGAAAAAACAGACTATTTGTTGAATTTGAGTTTATTCCTTTGACAGCGGTTAGTCAAGAGGCTTGACTGGATTTTATTGACGGAAGTTGATGAATTTGATATATAGGTGATAGGAAATAAAATACTGTAGGGAAAGCCGTACGGATTCTGCACGGCCCCTGCCACTGGCGGGGGCCTGTTTGTTCACAGGAATATGTTTTTTTACAGAGGTATGCTGCCTGGAAAGGAGCGGATATGCGGATTGCACTGGCGCAGATGGCGATGAGCGCGGATGAAAAAGAAAATCTGATACGGAGCCTTAAACTCCTGGAAGAAGCGGAAGAAGGAGGCGCGGATCTCATTCTTTATCCGGAAGTGCAGCTGACGCCGTTTTTCGCGCAGTTTCCGGCGAATATCGGCGGGTGCTGCGGAGGCGGTACAGGGCCAAGGGCTTTGTCGGCCAGGAATAATCCGTCGGAAGAGAGTGTAGAAGAGAGTACAGAAGAGGGAAAGCCTTTCGATTCGGCAGAGGCGCATTACCCGGGTGAGGGAATCCCGGAGATTAAAGCGTTCCGTAAGCTCTGCCGGAAGCATGCGATCATGGCGTCGCCGAATTTCTATTATGAGGAAAATGGGAAAAATTACGACGCGAGCTTTCTGATCGACCGGAACGGCGATGTGACCGGCGTTCAGAAGATGGTTCATATCGTTGAGGTGCCGCAGTTTTATGAGCAGGATTACTACACGCCGTCGGATGATGGATTTCATGTATTTGAGACGGACGCCGGGCGGATCGGGGTTGTCGTGTGCTTTGACCGTCATTATCCGGAGAGTGTCCGGACGGAAGCCGTCATGGGCGCGGAGCTCGTGCTGATTCCGACGGCGAATGTCAAGGCGGAGCCAATAGAACTGTTCGAGCAGGAGGTGCGCGTCCAGGCGTATCAGAATGAATGCTTCATCGCCATGTGCAACCGGACGGGCCGCGAGGCCGGTATGGATTTCTGCGGGCGGTCGGTTGTGATCGGTCCGGACGGTGACATATGCGCGCGGGCCGGGGAAGGGGAGGAGCTTCTTTTCGCGGATATAGACATCGGACGTGTCTCCCGCACGAGGGAGCAGAGGCCGTATCTTTCGCTGCGCCGGCCAGAATGGTATCGATAACCGGAAAGGTTCCGGCAGGAAGAGGTTATATATGAACAGGGACATCGTCCGCTCTAACGATGCCCCTGAATTTTTTTACCATATTCCCATAACCTTCTGCATGAGAAGGCTGACAGCCGTGATGCCGATCCAGCAGCATCCGCCCAGTAATATCGGTTTTCCGCCGGACTTGATCAGCTTGATTACATTGCTGTTTAAGCCGATAGCGGCCATCGCCATTACAATGAAGAACTTGCTGAGTTCCTTAAGCGGGGCGAATATTTCCGAAGGTGCTCCGCATTTCAGCGATACCGTCGTAATTACCGACGCAAAAATGAAGTATACGATGAACATCGGAAAGGCTCTTCGGAAGCTGAAGCCGTTCGTATGGCTTCCGTCTTTTTCCGCTTCCTTTGCCCTGAGAAAGGCAAGCACAAGTGTAATCGGAATGATTGCGAGCGTTCTTGTTAGTTTTACAGTCACGGCTTTGTCCAGAGTTTGGCTTCCCAGATTCCACATGCTGTCCCAGGTGGATGCGGCGGCCGTAACCGATGACGTATCGTTCACGGCTGTTCCGGCAAATATCCCGAAGCTTTCTCCCGACGCCGTGCTGAATCCGAGCGCCTTTCCGATGGCCGGGAACAGCAGCGCTGCGAGGACGTTGAAGAAAAAAATCACGGATATTGCCTGGGCGACGTCGTCATCGTCCGCGTCGATGACGGGTGCCGCTGCTGCAATGGCCGATCCTCCGCAAATGGAGGATCCCACTCCGATCAGCGTCGAAATATTCCTGTCTATCTGCATCGCTTTGTGAAGCAGCCACGCAAGAATCAGCGATGCAGATATCGTGCATACAATAATAGGAAGGGACTGTTTTCCGGTTTTCATGACTACGGATAAATTCATGCCAAAACCAAGAAGCACGACGGCTGTCTGAAGAATAACCTTTGACGTGAATTTTATCCCGGCTTCTGCACCCTTCTTGTCATTCCAGAACAAGGCAAGGGTCATTCCGGCGATGATTGAAATTACTGCGCCGCCGATTACGGGAAACACTTTCCCGAGGAGCCAGGAAGGCACCGCGATCAGGAAGCATACCAGGATTCCCATGCCGTTCTTTTTTATAAATTCCATATGATTTTCTCCTTTTTCTTTTTCCTTTGTTTCGGTGACTGTAATTATAGCTGCCTTTTCTTAATACGAAAAATTATATATTATAATATAATCATGATATTTTATTATCGTTATATCGCTGGACCGGCTGGACTGGGAAAAAGGAGAACCCCGGCCGATCGAGAAGCGCGCCGGCAGGGCAGTGATTCAGGCGATCGGATCGGATGAAGACCGGCAGAAGCAGCGCTTCAGACAAGGGAGCAGCGCGCCGACATCAGGGGAAAAGTATGCTTAATTTCAGAATCGATACATTTTTATGCGTATGCAGAAACATGAATTTCACGCATGCCGCAGAGGAACTCAATATAACCCAACCTGCCGTATCGCAGCACATCCATTATCTCGAGAAGGAGTATGGCACGAAGCTTTTTCTGCAGAATGGGAAAAAACTCGAACTGACGGAAAGCGGGAAGATACTGTTTCGGAAGATGAATCAGATGAAGAATGATGAGGAGAGGCTGAAAAGAGAACTTTCCTCTTCCGCATCCTATAGAAAAGTTTCCTTCGGAGTCACGATGACAATCGGTGAATATGTGATCTCTGGTCCCGTCAGCCATTACATTCAGGGTCACCCGGACACAGACTTTGTCATTCACTTCGGAAATACAGCGGAGCTGCTCCGGGATCTTCGGGATGGAGTCATTGATTTTGCGCTGGTGGAAGGATATTATCCCGAAGACGTATATGAAACGATTCTTTATCGAAGTGAGAAATTTATACCGGTATGCGCATCCTCGCACACGTTCAGGACAAAGCCGGAGAAGCTCAGCGATCTTTTTTCCGAGCGGCTCCTTACTTATAAGGGAACCGGGTTCCGGCACCCGGAGCATTCTCGAACGGTTTCTTGCTGCCGAAAATCATGGAACAGACAGTTTTTCGCATTACATTCAGGTCGAAAACATGCACACCATCATACAGTTTCTGTGCCGGGACTGCGGAATCAGCTTTCTGTATAAGGCAGCTGTCGAGGAGGAACTCAATCAGGGAATTCTGAAGGAAATACCGCTTAAAGATTTTTCGATTGTGCATGACTTCACCTTCCTATGGCCGAAGGGCAGCGTTTTCTCCGACGAGATCAAAGAAGCCTGCGAAAGTATCATTCGCGCCGGCCGCTGAGCGGCATTTTTAAAGCATTTTAAGTACCCGAAATGAATTGACAGTAAAACAGGAAATAACGTATAATATCTAGACGTATGTGCATTGGAATTCAGATGCACGTTGGATATTTCTTTAATTTAGGGAGGATAAAAAAATGAAACAGACATTCCAGCCGAAGAAGAGACAGAGAAGCAAAGAACATGGATTCCGCAAGAGAATGGCTACGAAGAACGGAAGAAACGTACTTAAGAGAAGAAGACTGAAGGGAAGAAAGCAGCTTAGCGCTTAGCAATATGCCAAAAGATAATATACTGAGAAAACAGAAGGATTTCGACTTTGTCTATAAAAAGGGAAAATATTCCGCCTCTAAGTTTTTAGTCATTATGTACTGTAAGAACCGGATGAGGGAGAGTCGTTATGCTTTTGTTGCCAGTAAGAAAGTTGGCAACAGCGTTTCGAGAAACCGGGCCAGAAGGCTGATGAAAGAATCATATCGGCTTTCGGGATTGGAATTTCCGGAAGGATACGACTATATTTTCGTCGCCAGGAAGGGGATCGAAGACGCTTCGCTTAAGGAAGTTCAGAAATCGCTTGTTTCCGCATATCGGAGAATTGTAAGAAAGAAGCAGAATAAATGAAGTGGATCAGCCAATTCGTAAAGAAAGTTCTGATCCTTCTGATCAGATTTTACCAAAGATGTATTTCTCCTCTTTTTCCGCCGACGTGTATCTACACGCCGACCTGTTCGACGTATTTTATTCAGGCGGTGGAAAAATACGGCCCCTTGAAGGGCAGCTGGCTGGGATTTAAACGGATTCTCCGATGCCATCCCGGTCATAAGGGAGGTTATGATCCAGTTCCATAGATGTGGAAACAATGGAAGGAATAATAATTAATGGCTAATTTTTTCGGGATTATGGCCAGGCCGCTCGGATATGTTTTATCCGGTCTGTATTTGTTGATCGGCAACTATGCCGTTGCACTGATCATTCTGACAGTGATTGTCAAGGTGATTCTGTATCCGTTTTACAAACGGCAGATGCTTTCTACCGCTGGTATGGGTGACATCACACCCCGGATGAACGAAATCAGAAATAAGTATGCCAGCGATCCGCAGAAAATGAACGAAGAGATGCAGAAGCTCTATAAGGAAGAGGGAATGTCTCCGACATCCGGGTGTCTTCCGATGTTCGTTCAGATGTTTATCATCATGGGTCTGTTCGCATTGCTTCGAAATCCGCTGAATTATATCAACAGCCAGGAAATGGTTTTCGCGATTCATGAGAGTTTTCTCTGGATTAAGGACCTTTCGCAGCCAGACCCTTGGATTCTGCCTATTTTGACAGGAGTCGCGACGTATGGCGCCTCGTTTATGAATACGGCGATGATGCAGTCCCAGACACAGGCGATGGGACAGGGATCCGGCAAAGGAATGCAGTTCGTAATGAAGTATCTGTTTCCTATCATGATTATCTGGCTTTCCAAGACATATGCGGCCGGACTTTCGATCTACTGGTTCCTGAGTCAGCTCATTCAGATTTTCTATAATTTCCGTTTCAATGTACTTAGAAAGCGGATTGTAGAAGAGCGCAAAAACAGAAACAAGAAGACAAGAAAACCGGTAAGAGCCGGACAAGGAGTTAGATAGGAATGGATTCGATTGAAAGATGGGGCGATGACATCGAGTCCGCAGTGAATCTCGCGCTGAACGAACTTAAGGCATCGCGGGATGAAGTGGACGTAGAAGTTCTGGAACAGCCTTCCAAGGGCTTTTTCGGAATCGGTTCCAAGCTTGCCCATGTACGGGTTACAAAGAAAAAGAATCCGGTGCCTGAAGAAACTTTGAAAGCGGAAGAAGCAGAGAAAAACGAAGCGAAGAAACCAGTGATCACGAAGGATACGCTGGAAGAGGCCGCGTCAAAACTCGCTTCTAAGGAACCGGAGCGCAGAAAAAACGGCGGGGAGAACCGGAGAAGAAACGGCGAAAACCGCGGAAAAAATGACCGCCGCACTGAAAAGAGAATATCGCAGGATAAGAGAGAAAGAAATAATTTCGATCTCGGAAAGGATTCGGAAGAGTCTTCGGATTTCAGACCGGAGACGATGGAGGAATTTGATTTCCGGAAAACGATGGGAAATCTTCCGGAAGTGACCGAGCATCCTGCTTTGGATTTCCTAAACGATGTTTTCCAGAAGATGGGGCTTACCCTGAATATGGTATGCCATGCGGATGACAAGCATGTGCTCGTAGATATTTCCGGAGTTGATACACGGACGATCATCGGGAAGCGCGGGCAGACGCTGGATGCTCTTCAGTATCTGACAAGTCTTGTGGTGAATAAAAATCATAAGGAATACGTGAAAGTAGTGCTGGATGCGGAAAATTACCGCGCCCGCCGTCAGAAGACCTTGGAGAATCTTGCGGAGCGCCTTGCGAAGAAAGCGGTCCGGACCGGACGGAATGTCCGTCTGGAGCCGATGAATCCGTATGAGCGAAAAGTGATTCATTCTGTACTTCAGAATAATCCGCGGGTGACGACCAGAAGCGAAGGGCAGGACCCGTACCGCCGAGTGATCATCGAACTGAAGAAGTAAGGAAAGGAAGGGCCCGCGGACATCGCGGGCTTTTTTGATTTTTTATGATGGAAGAAACAATTTCCGCAATTTCAACGCCTCCCGGCGAAGGTGGAATCGGCATCGTCCGGATCAGCGGAGAAAATGCAAAGGATATACTTTCAAAGATTTTCCGCCCGTTTACCGGAAGTTCTTTGGAGCCCAGGAAGCTGACGTACGGCAGAGTGGTCGATCCGGAAAGCGGGTCGGAAGTGGATGAAGTACTCGCTGTATTCATGCCTGCGCCGCATACATATACGAAAGAGGACATCGTCGAGATCGACTGTCACGGCGGCATCATTCCGCTCCGGGAGACTTTGGGACTTACCTACCGGTACGGAGCCCGCCCGGCGAATCCGGGAGAATTCACAGAGCGCGCTTTTTTGAACGGCCGGATCGATCTTTCGCAGGCGGAAGCCGTAATGGACCTTATTTCCGCGAAATCCGAAAGAAGCAGCAAGATTGCGATGCGCCAGATGGACGGGTCTTTGTTGGAAGAGATCCGGAATCTCCGGAAAGCGATTATGGACATTCTGGTGAATCTTACGGTCAATATTGATTATCCGGATGAGGATATCGAGATAATGACGTATGAGAAGCTTGCGTCGGATCTCAGACCGGTTTCGGATGAAATCGAACGGCTTCTTTCCGGGTCGGACACCGGAAGGGTGCTTCGGGATGGAATCCGGATTTCGATCATCGGGAAGCCGAATGTGGGGAAATCGTCGCTGATGAACCGGCTGTTGAAGGAATCCAGGGCGATTGTAACGGAAATTCCGGGCACGACGAGAGATACGATTGAGGAAAATCTGACGATCCGGGGCATTCCGGCTGTTCTTACGGATACAGCCGGAATTCGGGAAACGGAGGACCGGATTGAGTCCATCGGAATTGAGAGATCGAAAGAGGCCGGGAAAAGAGCG
>JAQXNW010000133.1 GCA_029098205.1 Eubacteriales bacterium
GGGGACGGACGCAGGCTGAGAAGCAGCACATTCTGTCCCGCTCCTCAGATATTCTGAAGGCGGAGGAAATCATCCGCTCTGTGATTGATGAGGAGCCGCTGATTCTGGCGGAACCGAAGCCGTACGTCGGAATTTCTGCGCAGGACGGAAATACCGTGACATTGTCTGTCGGCTACTGGGTGAATCTTGAAAATTTCGGGAGCGCGTCTTTTCAATATGAAGAGCGGATCCGTGAGGCTTTTGACAGAAGCGGAATTCAATTTGCAAGAAAAACATTGGATTTAGGATATACGGACAGACAGACTGGCCGGGAGAATGAATCCGAAGCAGGATGACTTTCGAACGGCTGCGGCTGTTATCTGTGAGAATGGCTGAATTCGGCCATCTGCGGACACATTTGGATCGTCCGCGTTCAGACTGGATTGTCCAATTATTGATTGGTCAATAATTTACATATTGGAATTGTTGCAGGAGACGGGAGAAACACAAATGGGAGAAATCAAGAAGTTCAAGCGTGTGCTTGTCGCGAACCGCGGTGAAATCGCGATTCGAGTTTTTCGCGCATGTAAAGAGCTGGGAATCCGAACTGTAGCCATTTATTCGGAAGAGGATAAAAAATCCATTTTCCGGCAGAAAGCGGATGAGTCCTATCAGATCGGAAAAGGCAAATCGCCAGTTGATGCGTATCTGGGAATTGATGAAATCATCAGTCTTGCAAAAGCAAAAGGGGTAGATGCGATCCACCCTGGATATGGTTTCCTTTCGGAAAATCCTGAATTTGCGGATGCCTGCGAGAAAGCCGGAATTGAATTCATCGGGCCGACCGCGCAGATGATGAATGAGCTGGGTGATAAAATCCAGTCCAAGAAGGTAGCGGACCGCGTAGGAGTTAAGGCGACGCCGGGAATTGAGCAGCGCATTGAAACGGATGAAGAAGTAATTCGTTTCGCGGAGCAGATCGGATATCCGGTTATGCTGAAAGCAGCTGCCGGCGGCGGCGGACGTGGAATGCGTGTTGTACGGAGCCGCGAGAATATCGTGAATGAATACCGGAATGCCAGAAGCGAAGCGGCGAAGGCGTTTGGAAATGATACGATTTTCATGGAGAAATTCCTCGAGAATCCGAAGCATATTGAGGTCCAGATTCTCGGAGATAAAGAAGGAAATATTGTACATCTGTTTGAGAGAGACTGCTCAATTCAGAGAAGAAACCAGAAGGTCATTGAGTTTACACCGGCGCTTTCTCTGACGAAACAGCAGAGAGAAAGCATCTGCAACGACGCGCTGAAGATCGCTCGTGCTGTGAATTACCGGAGCGCAGGTACAGTGGAATTCCTGCTGGATCATGACGGAAATCACTATTTCATCGAGATGAACCCGAGAATCCAGGTTGAGCATACGGTTACGGAGCTTACAACCGGAATCGACATCGTACAGGCGCAGATTCTGATTGCGGAAGGATATAATCTTTCGGATCCGGAGATCGGTATCCGCAGCCAGAAGGATGTAACCCGCTCTGGAGCAGCGATTCAGTGCCGTGTTACGACAGAGGATCCGAGCAATGGATTCGCGCCGGATACAGGTAATATTGAGCTTTATCGGAGCGCCGGCGGATTCGGCATTCGTCTGGATGGAGGAAACGGATTTGCGGGAGCTACGATCAGCCCGTACTACGACAGCCTTCTCGTGAAGATCTGCTCGTATTCGAAGACTTTTGAAGATGCGCGGCGGAAGGCGATCCGCGCGCTTCGTGAGACGGAGATCAAGGGCGTTAAGACCAATATCGGCTTCATGCTGAATGTACTGAATCATCCGCTCTTTAAGGCAGGAAAATGCGATACCGGTTTTATCGCGAATAATCCGGATCTCATGGATATTACGGATCCTGAGGACAAGACACTGAACGTGCTCCGCTTCCTTGGAAACAAGTATGTCAACGAGACGAAGGGAGACAAGCCGCAGTTTAACGTTCCTGTATTCCCGAGAATCCCGATGACGGAAATCAACAAGCTGTCCGGAACGAAGCAGCTGTTCGACCAGAACGGACCGGAATACATGTCCAAGTGGATTATGGATCAGAAGCGTCTTCTGGTTACCGATACTACGATGCGTGACGCGCAGCAGTCTCTGATGGCGACTCGTGTCCGCACAATTGATATGACGAAGATCGCTCCGGCGGTTGCGCTTTACGGACAGAATCTGTTCTCCCTTGAGATGTGGGGCGGCGCGACCTTCGATACGAGCTATCGCTTCCTGAAAGAATCGCCGTGGGATCGTCTGGACGCACTTCGTGAGAAGATCCCGAACATCCTGTTCCAGATGCTTCTCCGCGGAGCGAATGCGGTCGGCTATAAGAACTATCCGGATAATGTCATCCGTAAATTCGTGAAGGAATCCGCGAAGAGCGGCATTGACGTATTCCGTATCTTCGATGCGCTGAACTGGATCCCGAGCATGGAAATTGCGATGGATGAGGCCAGAAATCAGGGCAAGATCGTGGAAGCGACGATGTGCTATACCGGTGATATTCTGGATAAGAACCGTACGAAATATGATCTCAAGTATTATATTAATCTGGCGAAGGAGCTGGATAAGAGAGGCGCGAATATCCTTGCGATTAAGGATATGTCCGGCCTTCTGAAGCCGAATGCTGCATTCAAGCTGATAAGCGAATTGAAGCAGGAAATCGGAATTCCGGTTCATCTCCATACGCATGATACTTCCGGAAACGGCGTCGCAACTGTACTGATGGCAGCACAGGCAGGCGTGGATATCGTTGATGCGGCGATCAACAGCATGTCCGGACTGACATCGCAGCCGGCGCTGAATACAATCGTTGCAGCACTGACAAATACGGATCGTGACACGCTGATCAATAATGATGGCATGCAGGAAATTTCTGATTACTGGGCGGATGTACGTCCTGTATATA
>JAQXNW010000134.1 GCA_029098205.1 Eubacteriales bacterium
CTTTACGGAAGAGACGCCTCTTCATACATCGAGCCCGTACAGCAGCTCAAAAGCGTCCGCGGATCTTCTTGCAGGCGCGTATTATCGGACATACGGGCTTCCGGTTACTATCAGCCGGTGTTCGAACAATTACGGCCCGTATCAGTTCCCGGAGAAGCTGATCCCTCTGATGATTTCCCACGCTTTGGCAGATCAGCCGCTTCCGGTTTACGGAGAAGGACTGAACGTCCGGGACTGGCTTTATGCAGAAGATCACTGCAAGGCGATTGACCGGATTCTTCAGGATGGAAAAGTCGGCGAGGTTTATAATATCGGCGGCCATAATGAGATGCGGAATATCGATATTGTAAAAATTATTCTGAAAGAACTTGGGAAACCGGAGTCTTTAATCGTGCATGTAGAAGATCGGAAAGGACACGACCGGCGCTATGCGATTGACCCCGCGAAAATCCACCGTGAGCTTGGATGGCTTCCGGAAACAAAATTTGAGGATGGCATCAAAAAGACGATCGCCTGGTATCTGGATCATCAGGATTGGTGGAAAGAAATCCTGTCCGGGGAATATAAGAATTATTACGAGAAGATGTACGGCAGGAAGCTTGAGGAAGGGGAGAAAGAATGAATCCCAGAAGCATTTTAATCACCGGCGTGAATGGCCAGCTGGGGTACGATGTGCTGAAGGAAGCCAGAGCGCGCGGACTTCATGCGGTCGGGAGCGGCTCCTCGGAGAAGTATCATGGCATTCTCCCGCTTCCTGAGGGAAGCGATGCGGATTGCGGCAAAGATTATATTCAAATGGACATAACCGATGAGAAGCAGGTAGAGGATGTCTTCTCTAAGGTAAAACCGGATCTTGTCGTTCACTGCGCTGCGTGGACGAATGTAGACGGCGCAGAAGATCCTGAGAACCGGGAGAAGGTTTTCAGGGTTAATGAAACAGGGACGGAAAATATTGCGAAGGCAGCGGAGAAATGCGGCGCTTCCGTGTTCTTCTTCAGTACGGACTATATATTCGACGGACAGGGAAACAGGCCTTGGAATCCGGATCTTAGCGTCCCGAAGCCGCTCAACGTTTATGGAGAAAGCAAGCTTGCCGGAGAGAATAAGCTGAAGGAACTTTGCTCCCGGTATTTCATCCTTCGGATATCCTGGGTTTTCGGAAGAAATGGCGGGAATTTCGTGAAGACTATGCTCCGGCTTTCGGAAACGCATGATTCGCTTCGCATTGTGGATGACCAGATCGGACGGCCGACGTATACTGCGGATCTTGCCCGGCTGATTCTGGATATGGTAGGAACAGATCGATACGGCATATACCATGTTTCCAATGAAGGAGAGTATATTTCGTGGGCGGACTTTGCAGCCGAAATTTTTCAGGCATCGGGGAAAAAGGTCCGGATCGACCGGGTTTCCACCGAAGAATATGGAGTTTCGAAAGCTGCCCGGCCGAAGAACAGCCGTCTTGACACATCGAAAATCACTGAAAACGGATTCGAGCCTCTTCCGGACTGGAAGGACGCGCTTCGTCGGTTTCTGGCCGATGAGGCGTCAGGCGAAATTAAGGGAATGTGAGAAAAGAAAGGATAATAAATAGATATGGGACAGATTAAAGTAACAAAACCGGATATTGAAGGACTTTATGTCATTGAACCTACGGTTCATGCGGATCAGCGCGGATATTTCATGGAAACCTATAACTATAACGATATGAAGGAAGCGGGGCTTCCGATGGTTTTCGTACAGGACAATCAGAGCATGTCCACGAAAGGCGTTCTCCGGGGGCTTCATTTTCAGATCCATCATCCGCAGGGAAAGCTTGTTCGGGTAATCCGCGGGGAGGTTTATGATGTCGCGGTCGATCTTCGGAAGGGTTCTGAGACATTCGGAAAATATTTCGGTGTGACTTTGACCGCGGAGAACAAGAAGCAGTTCTATATTCCGGAAGGCTTCGCGCATGGATTTTTAGTGCTTTCCGATGAAGCGGAGTTCTGCTATAAAGTGACGGATTTTTATCATCCGGGAGACGAAGGCGGGATCATGTGGAACGACCCAGATATTTCCGTTGCCTGGCCGCTTGAAGGAATCGACGATGTGATTCTTTCCGAGAAAGATAAGGTCAATCAGTCATTCAAAGAATACCAGAAATCGGAAGGAATCGTACTGAAATAACTGTACTGAAATATTGGCTACGGGTCTGGCGCTGTCAGGCTGTGCGGCTTCCGGAGGGCCGAAGGAGGGAAACAAAGTCGTGGATAACAGATACATCGGTGTATTCGACTCAGGCATCGGGGGACTTACAACTGTGCGGCATCTCATGAAAATTCTCCCGCGGGAACGGATCCTTTTTTTCGGCGATACTGCAAGAACGCCTTACGGTTCTAAATCCGGAGAAACGATTCGAAAATTTTCATTCCAGATCGGTGACTTTTTGAAGGCCCATGATGTAAAAATGATGGCGGTGGCCTGCAATACGATCAGCTCCGTCGCGCTTCAGGATCTCCGTGAAAGGTATCCCGATATTCCAGTGGTCGGAACAATCGGCCCGACAAGCCGGAACATTGAAAAATCCTGTTCAAAAGATGATCGGATCGGGATTCTCGCGACGAAGGCGACCGTGAGCAGCGGGGCGTATCCTAAAAAAATTCATGAACACGCGCCGGAGATTCAGCATATTTATCAGAAAGCGTGCCCGATTTTCGTTCCTTTGATTGAAGAAGGTGTCATCGATCATCCGATTATGGACATGGCAATTCGCTATTATCTTGATCCCTTCCTGAAAGAATACGATATCAATAAACTTGTGCTCGCGTGTACGCATTATCCGCTTCTCTCTGCGAATTTAAACCGCCTTTACCCCGGCATTGAACAGATCAGCTCGTCCAAAGAGATCGCTATTGCGGTGAAAATGGAGCTTGAGAAACGAAATATGCTGGCGGGTCCTGACAATGCGAAGCGGAATATTTTCTACGCGAGTGACCTTTCCGAAAATTTCGTGCGTATGATTCATTCTATTTTCGGCTCTTTGGAAGAGAATCCGGATTTGGAATTTAAAAATCTGGAGCTGTAAGGACAAGGAATCGAGTGTGTGAAGCGTTATGATCCAAATAAAAACATTGGAAAACGGTATACGGCTGGTCGTTGAAGAAATTCCGTCTGTCCGGTCGGTTTCACTTGGCATCTTTGTTAAAACCGGTTCCGCAGAAGAGGATCCGAAATATGAGGGAATTTCTCATTTTATCGAGCACATGCTTTTTAAGGGAAGCGAGAATTTCAGCGCGAAAGAAATCGTCCGCACGATTGATCGGACGGGCGGCGAGATCAATGCGTATACAGGTAAAGAAGCTACCTGCTATTACGTCCGTTCTTTGGATGAAACATGGAAAACTGCGGCGGATGTGCTGTGCGATATGATTTCGCATCCGCTTTTTCAGAAAGAGGATCTGGACAGAGAGCGGCAGGTTATTCTCGAAGAAATCCGAATGGATGAGGATTCTCCGGAAGACGTCGCCCATGAGCACTTCATGGAGATGGTTTTCGAGAATTCGCCGTATGCTTCTTCGATTACTGGATCGGCATCTTCTTTAAGGCGCATTACCTCTCCAGTGATCCGCAGGTATCATGCGTCTCATTATACAAAAAACCGGATTGTCGTTTCCTGCGCAGGGAAAATTACAATGGAAGAAGCGGAAGCGTTTTTTTCAGGGAAATTTGCAGATCTTTCAGCCGGAGAGAGCAGAGCGGAAGGAGATGTTTCCGAAAAGACATCGGGTGCGCGCAGCAGCGTTACGGATCCGGCAAAGCAAAGAATCCGGCAGACGGAGCGTGACATACGGCAGGCGCAGCTCTGCCTTGGTAAGCGCGTGATCCCGCTGACGGATCCGCGTTCCTATGCGCTTCAAATTGTAAACGGCTTGTTCGGAGCATCCGACAGTTCGCGTCTGTTTCAGGAAATCCGGGAAGAACAAGGGCTTGCTTACGCGGCCTATTCTGAGCTTGGATTCTTTTCATCAGAAGCGTATTTTGAAATATACGCGGGAGTTCGGCCGGATCATTTGATCCAGACTTTTTCAGCGATTCAAAACGAGATAAGGCGGCTTCAGGAAGAACCGATTCTGGACGAGGAACTTGAGACTGCCCGCATGGAACTGAAAGCGGATTATGTCTTCAGCGGTGAAAGTCCGAATGCCAGGATGAACGCGAATGGAAAGAACCTGCTTCTTTATGGGAAGGTATTTCAGCCTGAGGAGGTTCTTCATGGGTTCGAGCGGGTTACAAAAGAAGACGCAGAATCCGTAAAGGAGCAGATCGGTGATCTTTCGCAGTATTCTCTTTCTATAGTAAGCGATCGCAGAATAGATCGGAGGAAATTCATTGAAAATGCGTTTGATCAGTAAGAGCGGCCGGGTTCCTGTGTACGGAACGAGCGGAGCCGCAGGTTTTGATATTCAGGCATGGCTGGAGGAGCCGCTGACGCTTTATCCGGGAGACCGGAAGCTGGTTCCTACAGGGTATTATTTTGAAGTGCCTGAAGGATATGAAGCGCAGGTCCGGGCGCGGTCCGGGCTCGCGATTAAGCACGGAATCGGTCTGGTTAACGGAATCGGCACGGTCGATTCGGATTACCGGGGCGAGATTAAGGTGCCGCTGATCAATTGGGGAAATGAACCGTTTACCATTCAGGACGGAGACCGGATTGCGCAGGTTGTGATTACGGCATATACGAAAGTTTCATTTTCGGTAACAGGCGACCTTTCGGACACATCCCGGGGCGAAGGCGGTTTCGGACATACCGGGCTGTAAGGGGATCTGCTGTATGAGCTGAAGTCAGACCGCTGATTTTCTGGTTCTTCGGATTCTTCTCTTTTCACATGGCGATGCGGAAACTTTCTTTTGATGGGATGTTTTAAGGCTGGATTTTCGGGAATAATAATAAAATGGATATTGTAAACCTGTAAGTCTGCAGGCATGCAAAACTGTTAACCTTTGAGAGGAGAAACTGGATATGCTGATGCGGGAGGATCTTGAAAAACGCGAAGAAGCGTGGCTTTCGAAGCGGGCATGCCTTTCCGTAAACAGCAGAGGAAGGCAGAGAGAAGAAGCCAAGTGTCCGTACAGGACTTCGTTTCAGAGAGACCGGGACAGGATTCTTCATTCAAAGGCGTTTCGCCGGCTGATGCATAAAACGCAGGTTTTTCTTTCTCCGGAGGGCGATCATTACCGGACCCGGCTTACGCATACCCTGGAAGTCACACAGGTCGCGCGTACGATTTCACGGGCTCTGAATTTGAATGAGGATTTGACGGAGGCCATTGCGTTAGGACATGATCTTGGGCATACTCCGTTCGGGCACAGCGGAGAGGCCGTGCTGAACCGGATTTATCCAGGAGGCTTCCATCATAACGAGCAGAGTCTCCGAGTTGCGGACCGCTTGGAATTTCACAATGGAAAGCGCGGAATGAATCTGACATTTGAAGTTCGGGACGGGATACGAAATCATACCGGAGATCTAAAGACTGCTACGCTGGAAGGTGCGGTTGTAAAAATTTCGGACCGGATCGCATATATCAATCATGATATCGATGACGCGATCCGCGGCGGGGTTATCACTGAAGACGATCTTCCGGAGGAACCGATCCGCATGTTCGGAAAGACGCATGGAGAGCGGATTGACGCGATGATTGGTAGCGTCGTATCCTTCAGCGACGGGAAAGACTTTGTCCGTATGGATGACGCGCATCAGAAAGAGATGCTGGATCTTCGGTCTTATATGTTTCAGAACGTCTACAATAATCCTAAGGTAAAACTGGTAGAGGACGAGTTTCAAGTAGAAAAGGTGATCACTTTTCTTTATCGATACTACAAGCTGCACCCGGAGGAGCTTCCCGAAGAGTATTTGGATTTGGTTCAGGAGGACGGTCTTGAGACGGCGGTGAAAGATCATATTGCGGGGATGACCGATCGGTTTGCGATTCGGAAATACAGAGAGCTCATCCGAAAATAAGTCCGGATTATTCCATGAAAGAAAAAACATTATTCTATATTTTCAATTCTAAAAAGGAAATCCATTTTTTCAGCGAATAATATTAATATGAGCTACTATTATTCGAAAAACTCCATCGAAAATTTAAAAGAACAAGTAAATATCGTCGATGTGGTCGGAAGAGTTGTGGAACTCAAGAAAGCAGGATCGTATTATAAGGGGCTTTGTCCGTTCCATCATGAGAAGACGCCTTCGTTTCATGTTTCGGAGGAGAGGCAGTACTTCACCTGCTTCGGATGCGGCGCGAAGGGCGATGTAATCGGTTTTGTCGAGAAATATTATAATCTTGACTTTCCGGAGGCTGCGGAGAGACTGGCGGATCAGTATGGCATTGCCTTGGAGAAGCAGGGGAGAACGGATGAGAAACTGGAACGGTATTACGAGGTAAACCGGAAAGCAGCGCTGTTTTTTTACCGCTGTTTTACCGGCTCGAAAAACCCCGGGCTCACCTATATGCAGGGGCGTGAGATAACGCCGAGAATTTTGAAGAAATTCGGGATCGGGTATGCGGATAAGGATTGGCAGAGCCTGTATCATTACCTGTCTTCTCAGGGCGTGAGTCCGAAAACCATGGAAGAGCTTGGTCTGATTTCGACGAAGAACGGAAGGTCGTTCGATCGTTTCCGAAATCGTGTGCAGTTTCCGATCATCAATACACGCGGGAAAGTGATTGGATTCGGCGGCCGGGCGCTGGAGAAAGACGCGCAGGCGAAATACCTGAATTCACCGGAGAGCCGGATTTTCCAGAAAAAGAATAATCTGTACGGTCTCAATCTTACCAGAACGGAAGCGCGGAAAGAAGGATATATCATTCTTGTAGAAGGATATATGGATATGATTTCGCTTTATCAGAGCGGCATTCTGAATGTGTGCGCGTCTCTGGGGACAGCGCTTACGGAGAATCAGGCCAGACTTCTCAAGCGGTACACGAATTCCGTTGTGCTTTCGTATGACGCGGATGCCGCGGGAAGAAGAGCCGCGCTTCGAGGAATTGAAATACTCCGAAGAGAAGGGCTCGACGTCCGCGTGCTTCATGTCACGGACGGAAAGGATCCGGATGAGTATGTGAAAATACATGGGAAAGAGGGATTTCTTGATTTAATATCCCATGCGCTTCCCTATGCGGATTATAAGCTGGACGCGGCAAAAGCAAACTATGATCTTTCTGACAGCGAGAGCCGGATCCGCTATATGAGGGAGGCAGTTTCCATTATTTCGAATCTGGATCCTTTGGAGCAGGAGGAATACAAGAAGAAACTCAGTATCGATATGGAATTTTCGCTTCCTGCGATTGAACGGGAATTGGAAATAGTGAATCGAAACGAAAGAGAGAATCCTTCCCGATATACTGGAAATACCGGCAGAAATTCTTATGATTCCCGTTACGAAAATTCCCGTTATGAAAGTACGGATGCGTATTCAGGACTTCCGGGGCCTGGTCCGGGAGAAAGAGACCGGGGTGACCGCAGGCGAAGGCAGTCGGTTCTTGATGAAATCACGATGCTTGAAAAAACGCTGATTAAATTATTTCTGACCGACCCGTCTTTTCTTTCCAGAATTCAGAAGTATGCGAGCATGCTGAAGACTCCGGCGGCCAGGAACTGCTATGAGACAGCGCTGGAAGAATGGAAAAATAAAGGAGAGAAATATGACCGGAGAGCGGTCATTGATTCTCTTCCGGATGATGAAGCGCCGGCGATACGTGAAATTTACGAGCAGGTGCTGATCGATCCGGACCAGAAGGAGCAGATATTTACAGAGTGCCTTGCAGCATGGAAGAAAACAGGCCTTAAAAAAAGAGAAGAAGAATTAATCAACATGCTTTCAATGGCAGATGAGAAAGAAGATCAGCAGCGGATCCGGGAGCTTTCGGAAGAATTGATCCGCGTTCAGAAGGAGAAGGGGGAGCCATGAACAGTAAAGGGAAAAATACAGCATCCGCAAAAAAGCCGCTTTCAAAATCGCAGAAGGAAGAACTTAAGAAGTCGCTTGCGGAAAATCTCGCGGAAATTGCGGGTTCCAGACGCGGGAAAGACAAGAACTGTCTTTCAAGCATGGAACTGGAGGATCTTCTGAGTCCTTATGAAGAGCTGGATAAAGATGATGTTGAGGACATTTACGATCGTCTGATGAAGATGGATGTGGAAATCACATTGGATGATTCTGATGACGATGACAGTGACTTTGACGATTCGGATGACTTGGAAGATCTGGACGAGAATAATCAGGACGAGGATTCCTATTCCGGCAGCGATAACGAAGAGGATGAAGAAGAGGATGAAGAAGATTCGGACGAAGAGTCTGATGATAACGAGGATGAGATTCAGAGGTCGCATGAGGAGCGGGCTGCGTCATTAGAGGCGGATAGCGTTTCTTCGAAATCCGGATCTGCGGACTCCGTAAGGCTCTATTTGAAGGAAATCGGAAAAGTGCCTCTTCTCTCTGCGGAGGAAGAGGTCGAGCTTGCGAAGCGGATTGAGCAGGGAGACGAAGAAGCGAAGAAAAAGCTCTGCGAAGCCAATCTTCGTCTTGTAGTCAGCATCGCGAAGCGGTACGCGAACCGTGGCATGCAGTTTCTGGATCTGATTCAGGAAGGAAATCTGGGCCTGATCAAAGCCGTCGACAAGTTCGATTACAAGAAGGGATATAAATTCTCCACATACGCGACCTGGTGGATTCGGCAGGCGATTACGCGTTCAATCGCGGATCAGGCCAGAACCATTCGAATTCCGGTTCATATGGTAGAAACGATTAATAAACTGACGCGTGTATCCAGAACGCTGCTTCAGAAACTTGGACGTGAGCCGACGCCGGAGGAAATTGCGGAGGAGATGGGTATTACCGTAGAAAAGGTGCGGGAAATCCAGAAAATTTCGCAGGAACCGGTTTCTCTTGAAAAGCCGATCGGAGAAGAAGAGGACAGCCACCTTGGAGATTTCATTCCGGATAATGACGTGCCAGCACCGGCGGATGCGGCGGCGTTCTCCATGCTGAAGGAACAGCTGATGGAAGTCCTGGGGACTTTGACGGATCGGGAGCAGAAGGTACTTCGGCTTCGTTTCGGGCTGGATGACGGAAGATCCAGAACCCTGGAAGAAGTCGGAAAGGAATTTGATGTAACCCGTGAGCGTATTCGTCAGATCGAGGCAAAGGCGCTCCGCAAGCTGCATCATCCGAGCCGCAGCACGAAACTGAAGGACTATTTGGACTGATGCGATACAGTGAACGTTTGCAGAAAATAGAAAATGAAATCAGAAGAGGAGAAACCATGGCCGATGTCGGAACCGACCATGGTTTCCTTCCTATTAAGCTTTATTCGACGGGGATTTCTCCTTTTGTCCTCCTGACGGACATCAGTCCCGGTTCCATCCGGAAAGCGGAGCAGGACTGGGATCGTTATCTTTCCGCGGAAGACCGGAAGCATGTAAGCTTCCGGGTTGGAAGCGGTCTTTCTCCGATCTCTTCCGGGGAGGTGGATACGGTTGTCATCGCGGGAATGGGCGGTCTTTTGATTTCAGAAATCCTTTCGGAGGATCTTGAGAAGACCAGAAGCTTCCGCCGGTATGTCTTTCAGCCTCGAAACAATGCCGGTCTTCTGAGAGACTGGCTTTTTCGGCATGGCTTCCGGATCGAACGCGAGCAGATTGCGGAGGAAGGAAGATTTCTCTGTGAGATCCTGACAGCCTCCTCTCCTGCTGAAAGCACGGTTCAAGACTTTTTTTCTTCCGGGTTAAAACAAAGCGGGGAGATGTATGGAATCGATCTTTCTTATACGGCGAAAATGGATTATCCGGACAGCCTTCTTACATGTGGAGAACCACATCTTAAGGAATACCTTTCCCGAAGGCTGATCGGGCAGGAGCGGATTGCCGGCGATATAACCGATTGCGAAAAAGATCCTGAAGGTAAGGGGTACGACGCGGTCAAAGAAGACGCGGTTCGGTTAAAAAATCGGAAAGCAAAAGCTCTCTCAGAAGCCAGGGCAGCCCGGATCCGGGAGCTTCTTTCATTTCTTGAGCAGAAAGAGCAGGATAAAATAATAAGAAGCAAAGCGGATAGTCCGGTAGATCGCTTCTAAGGAAAGGCAATAAAAGGCGATAAAAATGCATAGAAATGAATGGGAAAACTTTGTCGAAAACTTATGTTCCCTTTCGCTTCAGGAAAGCTGGGATAATTCCGGCTGGCAGATTTTTCTTCCAGATAAAGAAAACGACCGGAAGAACAGATCTTTTCGAAGGATACTGACTGCGCTTGAGATAAACAGGGATGTCATAGAGGAGGCGAAGCAGCTTCAGGTTGATTTAATCGTGACGCATCATCCATTGATTTTCGGTAAACTGTCCTCAGTAGATTATTCTTTGACCGCCGGCGAATATGTGATCCGCCTGATTCAAAGCGGCATTTCGGTTTATTCCTGCCATACCTGTTTCGATGCTGCGGATGGAGGAAATAACGATATCCTTGGAGAAATTCTCGGATTTCAGGAGATTCGGAAAATATCTTCAGACAATCCTTATCTTAGGAGAGGCGAATGGCCGGTAGGGATCACGTTGGAAGAAGCGGCGCGTCTTCTTGGAGAGCGCCTGGATATGAATCCTGAGGAGTTTCATATCGTCGGAGACCGGAAGAAATCGGTGAAATCGGCCTGCTGGTGCACCGGGTCCGGATCGGAATTCATCCATGATGCGGAGCATATCAGTGTGGATTTATATATCACCGGGGATGTGAAATATCATGACGCGCAGGAGGCTCTGGCAACAGGGCTTTCGGTGATCGATGCGGGGCATTACGGAACGGAGAAGATTTTTTCGAACGCGATGGCGGAGAAAATTAGACAATACGATTGGAATGACAAAAACAGACCGGAAGTATTCGTTTCTTCGGTTGCTATGGATCCTTTTTCGTGTTAGAATGCCTGCTAATGGGCAGGCCAGACGGTCGCGTGCTTTCAGCATGAGGAAAGTCCGGGCTCCGCAGGGCAAGGATGCCGTGATAACGTCCGGCGTAGGTAACTATAGGGAAAGTGCAGCAGAAACATACCGCCGAAACGGGTAATGCCGTGGCAAGGGTGAAATGGTGAGGCAAGAGCTCACCGGCGTTTCGGAGACGAAACGGCCGTGTAAACCCCATCCGGAGCAAGGTCGAAGGACAGGAAAGCGGGGGCCCCTCGCTGTCCGACAGGTGGACCGCATGAACGCGCAGTGATGTCAGCGTCTAGATAGATGATCGTCTAATACAGAACCCGGCTTATAGACCTGCCTGATTCATAGAAACAGAGCCGCTTGTTGCTTTATGCACTGGCGGCTTCGCTTTTTGAAAAAACGCTTGCAGAGGAGAACAGCTTGAACGAATTGGAAAACAGAAAGGATATAAATCAAACGAAGGATCCGGGAAGAAGTGAAGTTTTTAAGATGGGAGAAAGTCCGGTCGGGAAACTCCTTCTTGAAATGGCATGGCCGGCGATTGTATCGATGCTGATCGGAGCCTTATATAACATTGTAGACAGTATTTTCGTCGGAATGCTCAGTGAAGAGGCATTTACGGCGGTATCCCTTGCGAATCCGATTCAGCTGCTTCTCATTTCTCTAAACGTCGGAACGGGTGTCGGCGTAAATTCACTAATTTCAAGAAGACTTGGAGCGCAGCGGTATGATGAAGCAGATCAGGCGGCAGGTACGGGATTCCGGATCGCTTTTTTTAACTGGGCGTTATTTCTGCTGTTCGGACTTTTTCTGGCTCATCCGGTGATGTCGATTTATACGGACAATCCGACGCTTCTTCGGGATGCGGCGACGTATCTGAGGATTGTAACGGTTCTTTCGCTTTTTACATCGGTGGATCTGGAAATTGAGAAGATCCTGCAGTCGACGGGAAGCATGGTCTGGCCGATGATCATCAGCGTAAGCGGCGCAGTTACGAATATTATACTGGATCCGATTTTTATCTTCGGCTATTTCGGTGTTCCGCGCATGGAGGTTGCCGGAGCCGCGATTGCTACAGTGATCGGACAGTTCGTGTCCATGACGATGGGACTTATTGTCTTCTTCCGCAGAAAGCAGGCCGTGTCGATTCAGATTAAAGGGTTTCATGTTAACTGGCAAGTGGTAAAAGACATCTATGCGGTCGGACTTCCGTCCGTCATTATGCAGTCGATCGGTTCGTTCATGCTTCTGGGATATAACCGGATTCTCGCGGAAAATCCAACGGCGGTTGCAGTACTTGTCGCGTATGTTCAGCTGCCGTCATTTGTTTTTCTTCCGGTGTTCGGACTCAATCAAGGGGCAATGCCTATCATGGGATATAATTTCGGAGCGAGAGACCGGAAACGCCTTATGCAGACATATCGCTACGGTCTTGCGGCGGCAGTCATTATTATGGGAGCCGGTCTGATCCTATTTCAGACTGCCCCCGGGGCTCTTCTCCGGCTGTTCAGTGCAAATGACTCTATGCTGAAGATCGGTATTCCCGCGCTTCGGAGGATCAGTCTCTGCTTTCTTCCGGCGTCGTTCGGCATTATCACGTCGACGCTTTTTCAGGGCACCGGCCACGGCGTATACAGCCTCTGGGCGTCTATGATCCGTCAGATGTTCTGCATTCTCCCCGCGGCATATATTCTTTATCATGCGTATGGGGTGACCGCATCTTGGTTCAGTTTCCCGCTTGCGGAGATTTTCGGAGTTATTTACTCGGTGATTCTGCTGATCCATCTTTATAGGAAAGAAATCCGCAATTTATAGATATTCAGGGCCGTGTTTCCGCGGTCTGCTTTTATCCGGCTGGTTCATCTGAAAAAAGTACGGACGAACCGGTGTTCCGCCAGGAGAAAGGGCGGAATGAATCAATAAGAGGTGAAAATATGAGACTTGGAATTGATATCGGATCCACAACAGTGAAGACTGTTCTTCTGGATGAGAATAATCAAGTCGTTTATGCGCGTTATGAAAGACATATGTCGGATGTTTTTCATAAAGTGCGTGAGTTGCTTCGAAAGATGTATGAGGAAGAAGGCGACATTCCGGTACGGACGGTCATCACGGGATCGGGCGGACTTTCTTTCGCGAAGCTGGCAGGAATTCGTTTCGAACAGGAAGTCATTACATGTAGCCAGGCTGTAAAGACTTTGATCCCGAAGACGGACTGCGTGATTGAGCTTGGCGGAGAAGACGCGAAAATTACATTCTACGGGCAGACCATCGAACAAAGAATGAACGGCACCTGCGCCGGAGGAACCGGTGCTTTCATCGATCAGATGGCCATTCTGCTGAATACGGATGCGGCAGGTCTTAATGAAGCGTCGAAGGATTATAGGATCATTTATCCGATTGCCGCTAGATGCGGCGTTTTCGCAAAGACAGACATCCAGCCGCTGATCAATGACGGTGCTTCTGTACCGGATCTTGCGGCTTCTATCTTTCAGGCGGTCGTGAACCAGACAATAAGCGGCCTCGCATGCGGACATCCGATCCGCGGCAATGTCGCTTTTTTAGGCGGTCCGCTTTCCTTCCTTTCAGAGCTTCGGAAACGTTTTATTGAAACATTGAAGTTGCCGGAGGATCAGGTGATTTTCCCGGAGCACGCCAGAAACTTTGTTGCGATCGGCGCCGCGATGCTTGCGGATCATGAAGAAGAAATTTCTTTGTCCGTTCTGATCGACCGGATTGAGCATATTGATCCTTCCGATATGTCTGATACCCGGAGAATCGATGCTCTTTTCGCGGATGAAAATGAATACAGAGAATTTGTGCAGCGTCATGATAAAGATAGAATCAAACGGAAGGACATCAAAAAAACGCAGGGGAAGCTTTTCCTTGGCATAGACGCAGGTTCGACCACGACCAAGGCCGCGGTAACCGATTCGGACAGAAATCTTGTTTTTTCGGAATATCTGAGCAATGAAGGAAATCCGGTCGAGGTTGTGCGGAAAATATTAAACGATCTTTATGACCAGCTTCCTGCAGATTCATATATCGCGAATACGTGCGTGACGGGATACGGAGAAGGACTGATCCGTGCGGGGTTCCGTGCGGATATGGGCGAAATCGAAACGATGGCGCATTACAAAGCCGCGCAGTATTTCCGGCCGGATGTCGATTTTATTCTCGATATCGGCGGGCAGGATATGAAGTGCATGAAGATCAAGGACGGCGCGATCTATAATATCATGCTGAACGAGGCCTGCTCCTCCGGATGCGGTTCTTTCCTCGAGACGTACGCGAAGTCTGTGAATATGAATACGCAGGCATTCGCGAAAGAAGCGCTTTATTCGAAGAGCCCGGTGGATCTCGGTACGCGCTGCACCGT
>JAQXNW010000135.1 GCA_029098205.1 Eubacteriales bacterium
CATGGCATTTGGCAGGAAAAAAGGATTTTTCGGAAGGCTTTCCGAACGGATCGGAGACGCGTTTCATGTTCATGGCATTGTGAACGAAGATCTGATGGATGATTTGGAAGAGATTCTGATCACATCCGACATCGGCATGGAAACGACCGAGAAAATCATGGAACGTCTTCGAAAGAAAATACATGACGATTATCTGGAATCTCCGGAAGGCGTGAAACGTGCGCTGCAGCAGATCGTTCAGGAGCTCGTTGACAAAGGCGATCGGCTTCGGCTGTCTGAAAAGTATCCTTTGATCATATTGATGATCGGCATTAACGGCGGCGGAAAAACAACGACGATCGCGAAGCTTGGAAATTATCTGAAGCAGCAGGGCAAATCCGTTATGTTCTGCGCTGCGGATACTTTCCGCGCGGCAGCGTCCGAACAGCTTATCATCTGGGGAGACCGGATCGGAATCCCCACTGTGTCACATGGAGAGGGGACGGATCCTTCATCTGTGATTTTTGACGCGATTCAGTCTGCAAAGGCAAAGAATATCGACGTACTGATCTGCGATACAGCGGGCCGTCTTCAGAATAAGAAAAACCTGATGAATGAGCTCGAAAAGATGAGCAAGGTTATCACCCGTGAGTATCCGGAAGCGGACAGAGAGACGCTTCTGATTCTGGATGCGACAAACGGTAAAAATGCGGTATCACAGGCGCAGCAGTTTAATGAGGCGGCGCCTCTTACCGGTTGTGTAATTACAAAAATGGATGGAACCGCAAAAGGCGGAATTGCAATTACAATCGCGGATGAATATGATCTTCCGATTAAATTCATCGGTGTAGGGGAAGGGGTCGAAGATCTGGAGGTCTTTGATCCGAAGGCTTTTTCGGAGGAAATTATTGATGAGTAAGCCGATCGTAGCGGTCGTCGGGCGGCCGAATGTGGGAAAGTCTACATTTTTTAACAATGTGGTCGGACGGAGAGTTGCGATTACTGAGGATACTCCGGGTGTTACCAGAGATCGGATTTATGCCGAAGCGGAATGGAGAAACCGGGAATTCGCATTGATTGATACAGGCGGAATCGAACCTTCCAGTCAGGACGTGATTCTTTCACAGATGCGGGAACAGGCACAGATCGCGATGGATACAGCGGATGTGATTGTATTTATGACGGATGGCCGGGAAGGAATGACGTCGGCGGATGAGGAAGTTGCGGATATGCTTCGGAGAACCGGAAAGAAAGTGGTTCTTCTGGTTAACAAAATCGATCATCCGAAAGAACTTCCGGATACGTTTTACGATTTTTATTCACTTGGAATCGGAGAACCGATTCCGATTTCATCGTCGAACAAACTGAATATCGGAGATGCGCTGGATGAGATTGTTTCAGGCTTTCCAAAGCAGGATCCGGAAGAAAGCGACGAATCTTCCGGGATCGCGATTATCGGACGTCCGAACGTCGGAAAATCTTCTTTGGTCAATGCATTGATTCAGGAGAACCGTGTGATCGTATCTCCCATCGCGGGAACAACCAGAGATTCCGTCGATACGCCGTTCGTTTTTGACGGCGAAAACTATACTTTGATTGATACAGCGGGAATCCGGAGAAAGAGCAAAATCTATGAAGAGGTGGAGCGTTACAGTGTGCTGCGCGCGTTAGCTTCGATCGAACGGGCGGATGTGTGCGTTGTCATGCTGGATGCACAGGACGGAGTCACCGATCAGGACAAGCGGATCGCCGGCATGGCGCATGAAGCCGGAAAAGGTGTGATTGTCTGCATCAATAAATGGGACCTTGTGCAGAAGGAAACGAATACGCTCCGGGATTACCGAAGAGTGGTAGAAGCGGAACTTCCGTTTTTATCCTATGCGCCGGTTCTGTTTATTTCGGTGAAGGATCGGATCCGTCTGAACGAACTGATGAGAACCGTTGCCAGTGTGAAAGAAAGCCGGAACCGGAGAGTTCCGACCGGACAGCTGAATTCGCTGATTCAGGATGCGATGATGATGAAACAGCCGCCGTCGGACAAAGGCAGGCATCTGAAAATCTATTACGCTGCGCAGATCGGCGTCAAACCACCGCTTTTCAGCTTCCAGATTAATGACCGCGAGCTTGTTCATTTTTCTTATTCCCGGTATCTTGAAAACAGGATTCGGGAAGTTTATGGCTTTGAAGGAACATCCATAAAATTTGTTTTCAGAGAAAGACGGGAAAAGGATCAATAAGACGGGAGGTGCTCTATGCCGGAAGAAATTACCTGGAGATTTGTGCTTGCCATTGTGATCGCCTACTGTCTGGGAAGCATTTCGCCGTCGACTTTGATCGGACGCGCGCATGGAATTGATATTAAGAAAGAAGGAAGCGGCAATGCCGGAACGACGAATGCGCTCCGTGTTCTGGGCTGGAAAGCCGCATTGGTGACCGTAATCATCGATATCGGAAAAGGCGTTCTGGCTGTTCTGATCGCCGGACAGATCGGAGACAGAAACGCGATGATGGCCGCAGCGTTCGCGGCCTTTATCGGACACATCTGGCCTGTATTTTTGAAATTTAAGGGCGGAAAAGGAATTGCGGTCGCCTTTGGTGTAATCGTCACGCTGAATCCGAAGCTCGGGTTTACGCTGCTTCTGCTTATTATCATCATCGTTTTGGCTACGAGGAAAGTTTCCTTCGGCTCTATTATTGACGCCGCTGTCTTTCCGATTCTCTGCTGGTTCTGGGAACCGGATTTCTTCTGGTACAGCCTGATTATGGCGGTGATTGTTATTATTAAGCATCGGTCGAACATTCAGAGGCTGATTCGGGGAGAAGAAAGCAACATTAATATAAAATGGCTGAATGGCGATAAAAATCCAAAAAATAAAGGGAAAATAGAGGAGAGTCGGAAATGAGTACAATAGCGGTTATCGGCGCCGGAAGTTGGGGAACAGCAATTTCCATTGCGCTTGCCAGAAATGGCCATACAGTCAGGCTTACGACGAGAAACCCGAAGCACGTTGAAGCGCTTCGGCTCGATCGTGAAAACAAACGGTATCTGCCCGGCATTCCGCTGGATCCCAGGATCATCATCGCGGAAAATGATGAGGAGGCGATCCCCGGAGCAGATCTTACTGTTTTCGCGGCGCCCGCGCAGCATTTCCGCGAGGCGCTGGAGAGCGCCGCGCCGTTTCTGGAGAGCGGCGACCGGATTGTGAATGTTTCCAAAGGAATTGAGCTTGGAACGCTGCTTCGCATGTCGGAAATTGCGCATATTCTCAGGAGAGATCTTATTTTTACGGCTTTGTCCGGGCCTTCCCACGCGGAAGAGGTCTGCCGGGCTCTTCCTACAACTTTGGTAGCTGCTTCTGAGAATGTGGAAGCGGCGAAGTACGTGCAGGATATTTTTATGTCTGACCGTCTTCGTGTCTATACTAGTGACGATGTGACCGGTGTTGAAATCGGAGGCGCGCTGAAGAATATCATTGCGCTTGGAGCCGGCATCTCCGATGGAATCGGATTTGGAGCCAATGCGAAAGCCGCGCTTATGACAAGGGGTATTACAGAGATGTCCCGCCTGGGCACTGCATTAGGGGCAAAAGCGGAGACCTTTGCCGGACTCACTGGAGTCGGCGATCTGATTGTTACCTGCACAAGTCTTCATTCCAGAAATCTTCGCTGCGGAATTCTCATCGGGCAGGGTGTGCCTCCGGAGAAAGCGGTGGAAAAAGTGGGAATGGTAGTGGAAGGCTTTTATACGACCGATGCCGCTTATACGCTGGCCCGCCGGAAAAATGTAGAGATGCCGATTACGTCCAGTATTTACCGCTGCCTTCATGGAGAAGTCGGTCCGGAAGAAGCGGTGCGGCAGCTGATGATGCGCCCGGCGAAACCGGAAGAGACTGTATAGTGTATTTTAGGAGATAGATTCATTCTCATGGAGAAGACATTTCATATAACGACATTTGGCTGCCAGATGAATGAGCACGATTCGGAAATCATTGCCGGCATGCTTGAAAACATGGGATACCGAAGAACGGCGGAACGAAGGGATGCCAGTGTCGCGATCATTAATACCTGTAGCGTCCGGGAGAACGCGGACAAGCGGTTTTTCGGAACGCTGGGGCAGCTGAAGCGAAGAAAAGAACAGGATCCGGATTTCTTTGTCTGCGTATGCGGGTGCATGATGCAGCAGCAGCGGATCATAGACCGCATCAAATCAAAATATCCGTGGGTTGATTTGATTTTCGGCACGAACAATATCGCGCGTTTTCCGGTGCTCCTTTCGAAGGTCGTTTCCGAACACGAAAAGGAAATTGAAATCTGGGACGGGCACAGAGAAATCGTAGAGGGGCTTCCGTCGGAGAGACTGCATAAGACAAAGGCGCTTGTAAATATTACATATGGTTGCAATAACTTCTGCACGTACTGCATTGTACCGTATACGCGAGGGCGGGAAGTAAGCCGGAAGCCGGAGGATATTCTTTCTGAGATCAAAAGGCTTCGGGATGACGGTGTCCGGGAAGTTATGCTGCTGGGACAGAATGTGAATTCCTATCGCGGCGAAAACTGCAGCTTTTCGGAGTTGATTCGAAGAACCGCGGAGATCGAAGGAATCGAGCGTATCCGTTTCATGACATCGCATCCGAAGGATCTTTCGGATGAATTGATTGAAACCTTCCGGGATGAGCCGAAGCTCTGCAAATACATTCATCTTCCCGTGCAGGCGGGAAGCGACGCCGTGCTCAAAAAAATGAACCGGCATTATAACATCGAACGGTATCTGGACATCGTGGAAAGACTTCGGGAAGTCTGTCCGGAAATAACGATTTCGACGGATATTATCGTTGGATTTCCGGGCGAAACAGAAGAGGATTTTGAGAAAACTCTGGATGTTGTACGCACGGTCCGGTACGATTCCGCTTTCACATTTCTTTACTCTCCAAGACAGGGGACACCGGCGGCAGAGTGGGAGAATCAGATCCCGGAAGAAGTGAAGCATGAACGTTTTAACCGGCTTGTAAAATTAGTGGATGATATCAGCGCGGAGAAAAATGCGCTTTATGAAGGAAAGACTGAACGGATTCTGATTGAAGGAGAAAGTAAACGGAATGAAACCGCTCTGGCGGGCCGGACCGATGGTTTTAAGCTTGTGAATGTATCTTTAAAAGAAGAGGAT
>JAQXNW010000136.1 GCA_029098205.1 Eubacteriales bacterium
GTCCGGACTTCAGGCTGCTTCGGCTGAAATCTACAAGTATGAGATTCCTGGCGGACAGTATTCGAACCTGAAGCCGCAGGTTGAGAGCTTCGGCCTCGGTCATAAGTTCCAGGAAGTCAAAGAGATGTACCGCACCGTAAATCAGATGCTGGGCGATATTATCAAGGTAACGCCGACATCGAAGGTGGTCGGAGACCTCGCGATCTTCATGGTTCAGAACGGACTGACTCCGGAGAACATCGTAGAAAAAGGCAAGAATCTGGACTTCCCGGATTCCACCGTTTCTTACTTCGAAGGAATGATGGGACAGCCGGAGGGCGGATTCCCGAAGGACATTCAGAAAGTTGTTCTTAAGGACAAGAAGCCGATCACAGTTCGCCCGGGAGAGCTTCTTGAGCCAGAGGATTTCGACTATATCAAATCCGGACTTCGCAAGTACTTTAATCTGGAAGGAAATGACCGCGAAGCGATCAGCTATGCGATGTATCCGAAGGTATATGAGGACTATCTGAAGACGATGGAAAAAGGTGACGATTTTGAGATGATGGGATCGGATATCTTCTTCCATGGACTTGCTGTCGGAGAAACCTGCGAGATTAAGCTGCGCGAAGGAAAAGAATCTGTCTTCACGCTGAAGGAAGTGCGTCCGGTTGATCAGGACGGATTCCGTGAGTGCGTATTTGAGGTAGATGGAAATATCCGCACGATTAAAGTTAAGGATAAGACGGTTGCAGCTGTAGCGGGCGGCGTTTCCACCCGTTATGCGGATCCGGACAATCCGAACGAAATCGGTGCGAATATTCCGGGAAATATCGTGAAGG
Source organism: Eubacteriales bacterium (assembly GCA_029098205.1). Taxonomy (GTDB): domain Bacteria; phylum Bacillota; class Clostridia; order Peptostreptococcales; family Anaerovoracaceae; genus Aminicella. The sequence goes on from JAQXNW010000136.1 coordinate 822, forward strand.
TACTCGTGAAAGCCGGCGATGCGGTTGAAGAAAATCAGCCGGTAGCGGTTATCGAAGCGATGAAGATGGAAACAAACATCATTTCGACGGTTTCCGGCACTGTGAAAGAAATTCTTGTAAAAGAAGGACAGCAGGTGAAATCCGGCGAGCTGATCGCTGTCATCGATTTCCCGGACAAATAAAGATACGGGCGGATCGATCTGCCGAATGCGAATGAAAGAATGAAATGCCGCAAGGAGGGAGGTGAATGCCTTCCTGCCTTGCGGCATTTTCTAACGATGAGAAAAGAGAGATAGAACATGATTTCGAAAAAAGAGCTTCAGGAGAAAATCATTTCCTGTGCGTCAGAACTTCGCTCTGAGAATCCGATGTCTCCTTCGGTGACAAATGCGGTGACGATTAATTTTGTCGCCAATGCGCAGCTTGCGGTCGGAGGTTCTGCAGCGATGTGCTATCTGTCGGACGAACTCATAACACTGGGTTCCCTCACGGATTCCATCTATGTGAATCTGGGAACGATGCTTCCGCTACATGCGGACAGCATTCCTGAAACTGTAAAATATTATTATGGGCATGGGAAGAAGTGGACGCTGGATCCTGTAGGAATTGGATCCGGAAAAGTCCGCGGAAGCATCCTTCAGAAAGTAAAGGCGTATCCGCCGTCCATTGTCCGAGGAAATGCATCGGAGATCCTTGCATTATGCCATCTCTGGGGGATTCTGGATGAAGAAGGGGACGGGCGCACCAGAGGTGTCGATGCGACAGAGCCCGTGGATTCCGCGAAGGACGCTGCCGTTCGCCTTGCACGTTTTACCAGAGGCGCGGTTTCGGTTTCGGGAGAAAAAGATCTGATTACAGATGGACAGGCTGTGATCTACTCCTATGGTGGTTCAAAATTCATGCCGATGGTAACCGGAATGGGGTGTTCTCTGGGCGGCGTTGCAGCCGCATACGCCTGCACCGGCGATCCGCTGACGGCCGCCGTCTGCGCAGCGAATGTGTATAATTTGGCCGGAAAGCGTGCAGAAGCGGAATCCAGAGGCCCGGGAAGCTTCTATGTCCATTTTATTGACCAGCTTTACCTTGCGTCTCCGAAAGATATCGCGGAAAATCCTTTTGACCTTGTGAGCGCAGATGAAGGGAAGGCAGATGGAAAAGAGTAAGCCGCGGACGTATCGGATTTTCTGCTATGGGGATTCCAATACATATGGATATGATCCGAGAGATGGGTCAAGATATGAGGAGAACGAACGATGGCCGGATGTCCTTCAAAGCATTCTGAACGCCTGTGCTTCGGAAGACATGCGGTATTCTGTGCTTGCCGACGGATTAAACGGACGGGAGATTGATGTTTCTTCGGAAGGAGAAGAGGATATTTCCGGCGCGGTGTACCGCCGGACGCTTTTCCGCGTTTTTCCCTTTGACCTTCTCCTGATCATGCTGGGGAGCAATAATATTCCGAAAGGAGATTCTGCGGAAAAAATCACAGCGGGGCTTCTTCGAATGTGCAATAGCTGCGAAACCTGGATGGAACAAAAAACAGGGCAAAGACCCTCTGTTCTGATTCTTGCTCCTCCGGAATTCCGGGAGCAGAGCACCTTTTTTGTGGGAAATCTTGAGCGGATGGCAAAAGAAAGCCGGGCGCTTCCTTCTTATTTCCGGCGGATGGCGAATTCGCATGGATATGATTTTCTGGATTCCAACGATGTGATCGAAGCCGGTCTTTGGGACGGCATTCATATGACGCCGGAAAACCACCGGACACTGGCCCGTGCGGCTGCATCTAAGGTTCTCAAGATCGCGGGACGAAGAGATGTTTAGAGAATAGAAGCTAAAATAGAAAAGTCAGGAAAAGAGGACAGAGCTGTTTTCTTTTCTGCCGATGATTCAGAGTTTATTTATCTGAAAAAGTATAAACCGGTCATCGGTTTTTCTTATTATCTGAAAATTCAAATTTGTGCTATATTTTAAGTAACTTAGAGAGTGGATATAATTTCCTAAAGGTAGTCCGCAGATCTTCAAGATGCATAAGCGGTGAACAAGAGGGAACATAAGAAGGAGGCATCTGCAAAAAGCAAAAGGAGGACTAAATGAAAGAGAATCTAAACGATAAGAAAGTCAGCGGAATCGCGCTGCTTCCATTTATCATCTTTATCGTCATTTACCTTGGCGCGGGACTTATTCTTACAGCCAAGGGGAAGGAGATGGCATTTTACCAATTTCCTTCTGTAACGGCGATGTTCATAGCGGTTCTGGTCGCATTCATCATGATGCGAAAGCCCCTGAACGAATCGTTCCGGGTTTTCGTAAAAGGCGCAGCGAACGAAGATGTTATGACGATGCTGATCATCTACATCCTGGCGGGTGCTTTTTCAACCGTTGCGGCGGCTATGGGCGGCCGTGATTCTACGGTAAATATGGGACTGACATTCATACCTGCGCAGTTCCTGACAGCCGGAATCTTCGTGATTTCCGCATTCATGGGCACAGCAACCGGTACATCCATGGGAACCATCGGAGCGATCGTTCCGATCGCGGTCGGTGTTGCGGATAAGGGCGGTCTCAGCCTCCCGCTGGTAGTCGGAGCCTGCATCGGCGGCGCGATGTTCGGAGATAACCTCTCCATGATTTCGGATACGACCATCGCGGCGACAAGATCGCAGCACTGCGCGATGAAGGATAAGTTCCGTGTGAATTTCTGGATCGCGTTCCCGGCGGCGATTATTACATTTATCGTATTGCTGATTGTCGGAAGACCGGAGCATGCGACAGCGATCGGTGATCTGAAATTCAGCTTCATTAAGGTTATTCCTTATCTTGCGGTACTGATTCTTGCTTTGATCGGAATGAACGTATTTCTGGTTCTGACGCTTGGTATTTTCTTAGCCGGAATCATAGGTATGGCGACAGGCAGTCTGACAATTTTCACATTCGCGCAGAATATTTGGACTGGTTTTACCGGAATGAACGAAGTATTCTTCCTGACGCTGTTCTGCGGCGGAATGTCTGAGATGATTACGCAGATGGGCGGAATTGGATGGCTGATTCAAAAGCTAAGAAAGGTCATGAAGGGAAATCACTCCGCGCAGATTGGAATCTCTCTTCTGATTTCGCTGGTAGACTGTGCGACAGCGAATAATACAGTTGCCATCGTTGTAACGGGCGATGTAGCCAGAAATGTATCGCATGAGTACCATGTCGATCCGAGAAGAACCGCATCGCTTCTTGATATTTTCTCCTGTGTACTTCAGGGAATCATCCCTTACGGCGCGCAGATGCTGACAGCGGTTGCGCTGCTGAATGCATATCTGGGGAAATCGTCTTTTGCTCCGACGGATATTCTTCCGTACATGTGGTACAACTGGATTCTTGCTGGTGTAGCACTTCTGTCGATCTTCATTCCGTTTGCGGATGGCGTTACCCGAAAGAATCCTTGGAACTGGGAGTACGACTGTGCGGAATCTAATGTTGAGGAAGCGAAGAAGGCGCGTGCAGAAGAAGCAGCTGAATTATAGCCAGAGAATTGAAGCAGCGATTGCTTCCTGACTGCATAGTAAAAGTATATTCAGAAAAGGAAAAATATGAACGGTTTCGCCTGAATACAGGCGAAATCGATAATAATATGAAAGTCAGAGAAGGGGACTCGGATGAAGAATCCGGGTCCCCTTTTTTACAGGCTTCAGCTCGCTGAGCTGGAGCGAATATCTTTAAGTCATGCGGAATTATTTGGTGTTATTCAAGATATTTTTCACGGAGCATCTCTGTATACTCGAGAGATTCCGTCAGTTTTTTCTTCAGAATCTCCAGAAAATCCCAGACAGTCTCAGGAAGCTGGTTTACCGGAGGAGAGATCCAGCAGAGCTCGAGCGGCGGTTCGCCCTTAATGGGTATTGAAAGGATTCCATCGGATGCCTGATTCGGAAGAAGGAGGCCGCTTCCCGTCGTATAGCAGTCGGTTTCCCTGAGCACCTGATAGTTTAGCAGACGCTCAGAAATGCTGATGTACTGGCGGTTATGCTTCATATCCGGCGTTTGATATTCTTCCAGAAAATCCGCAGCAAGACTTTGTTCATGTTCAAAAGCGAGATAGGGGAACTTCGGGAGTTCCGACGCATCAACTTCTTTACTCCGGGTCAGTGGATGCCCCTTCCGAACATAGACGGAAGGTCTTGCTTCGCACAATTTGTGGATTTCGAGCTTCCTGGAGATAATCATGTGGCGGACAATATGGTTGGGGTATCCGGTTAAAAACAGAATCCCGATATCGGCATGGTGTGTGGCCACATCCTCAATCAGCGTGTCGACCTCTTCTTCTTTCAGCAGATAGCGGAATCTCTTTCCCATCCGTGTCTTTATATATTCGATGAACGCGGCGTCGGTAAAAGGATACCGAAGGGACGCAATGGACAAAGAAACCGTACCGGTGTCATCGCTGTCCTTGTTCTTATAAAGATCTTCAATCCATTGCTTCTGCTCCAGAAGAGAATTCGCATAGCTGAGAAATTCTTTCCCTTCAGCGGTGAAGACGACGCCCCGGTTCGTGCGTTCAAAAAATGTGATACCCAGTTCCTCTTCCAGGTCATGAATGGAGGTGGATATCCCGGACTGAGAGAGGAAAAGGTGCTGCGCGGCCTTGTTAATGGAGCCGCATTTTGAAATTTCAATAAGATACGTCAATTGCTGAAATGTCATTATTCACCTCAAATACTTTTAGTCGCTTTTGGCTATTATAATTCCAGCATTCTTTTCTGTCAATTCTGTTATCTCTTTGGTCGATAACAGATTAAAGATTTTGCGAATTACCACATTTTTCTGAATTGTGTTACGATAAAGATACAGAAAAGAAAGGTTGCTAAGAAAGCAGAATGTTCCTGGTTTTTATTCCACTCTCTCAGATTCGGAACATACGGGCTGTGTGAAGCGGCAATTTCGAAAGGGCAAAATTTTCAAAGAGTGAAAACGTCCGGGTACGTTTTCAAAAGAAAGGATGGGTAACAATGGCTAAGAAAGAGTATGGATTCGCGACAAAACAGATTCATGTCGGAAAGCATAAGGAATCAAACGGAGCACTTACAACACCGATCTATCAGACATCAACCTTCGAGTTTGATTCTGTAGAGCAGGGTGCTGCAAGATTTGCAGGGCAGGAAAACGGATATATTTATACACGCCTCGGAAATCCGTCTGTAACGCAGGTTGAAGAAAAGGTTGCGGCGCTGGAAGGCGGAGAAGCGGCAATGGGAACAGCTGCAGGAATGGGCGCGATTTCTTCCACACTTTGGACATGTCTGAAGGCTGGAGACGAGGTCGTTGCCAGCGATACGCTTTACGGCTGCACCTTCGCGCTTCTTAATACGGATATTCAGGAATTCGGCGTTAAGGTCAATTTTGTCGATATGGGAGATCCGGAAAATGTACGGAAGGCTCTGACCGACAAGACAGCGGTTGTATATTTCGAGACACCGTGCAACCCGACGCTGAAGGTTATCGACATCGAGGCGGTTGCCAAGCTCGCGCATGATTTCAACCCGGCCATCAAAGTTATCGTAGACAATACGTTTAACTCTCCGTACATTCAGAATCCGCTGAAATGGGGCGCGGATATCGTTGTGCACAGCGCGACGAAATACATCAACGGACACGGCGACGTAATCGCGGGATTCGTAATTTCCGATGCGGAATTTATTCAGAATCTGAAGATGACCGGTCTTAAGAACATGACCGGCGCGGTCATGAGTCCGTTCGACGCATTCCTGATTGCAAGAGGTCTTAAGACTCTGGACATTCGTATGCAGCGCCACAGCGCAAATGCGATGAAGGTTGCGGAATTCCTGCATGATCATCCGGCTGTAGAGAAGGTATATTATCCAGGACTTCCGGATTTTGAAGGACATGAGATTGCGGCGAAGCAGATGGAACGCGGATTTGGCGGTATGATGTCCATTGAGCTTAAAGCAAGCCGTGAGGAAGTAGCGGCGGCGCTGAATAAGCTTCAGCTCTGCACACTGGCTGTATCGCTGGGCGACGCGGAGACGCTGATTGAACATCCGGCTTCCATGACGCATTCGACCTACACGAAGGAAGAGCTGGAGGCATCCGGCATTTCGGAAGGTCTGGTAAGAATCAGCGTAGGTCTGGAAGATCCTGAAGATGTCATTGATGATCTTAAGACAGTTCTGGATACATTGGTTTAATATCCTGCATCTGGCTGGGTGAACCGTGTACTTCTAATTAAGATTTCCCATTCAGTACGTTGTGTGTAAGTACGCACATCACTGAATCGCGGAACGTGCTTCTTTTGCGGGGAGGAGATCGGCGGAATGCCGGTCTCCTTTTCCGCGTACAGACGCAGTATTTTGCTGGAAAAATGTTATTTATGATATGAGCCCGCTATAAGATATGAGAAAGAGTAATATAAAGAGCCCTCCCTGCTGGATTTTGTCCAGTAAAGAGGGCTTTTTCGTTCGCTGATCCGAAGTAATATGAAGTAATATTATTAACGATTCAGGCCGCTTGGAAGACATGCTGTGTTTTCGCCGCCGGATTCTCCGCCTGGTGTAATCATCGGGCCTGGAGACTGTTTCAAGTTTTGTGTAAACTCAAAAATCCGATATAAGATCTGCTGCGTGTTACATAAGGGCAAGGCTGAAATTTCGGCTTTGTCCTTTATTCGCATTATATCGCGGTATTGGCGCACGTCAAGCAAGAGTCCCAGGGGCTGTGTGCCCCCAGACCCCCGCATTGCGCCGTTTCGGCAGACACCATTTCCCGGCGCCTGCTGGAAAGCGGCGTTTAATATACCTGGTCTGGCAGCCGGTCTTCAAAATATATTTCCAGCTGCGCACGGATCTGGGACCAATCCTGACGGTGTCCCGTCCATTTCTTTGTGATATCGATCATTTACATCGCTGCCATCTTTGATGCTGACATCATTATTTTTCAGATATTCACGCATCATCTTTCGCATGGCTTGTTTTTTGGGTGACTCCTTTCTGGTTCTCTTGGGCATAATAAAACCTCCAAACTGATACTGGTATCTTATATCAGCTTAGAGGTTTACACATACTTTGGGACACTCCCTCATCTTCTTAAGTTTCCGCCCATGTGCGGATTTTTTCTGTAACCCTATATATCCCTCCTTCTCTGTGTACAGACCCGCTACAGAATGCCGCAGGCCTTCATCGCCTGTTCAAGGTCCGCGATAATGTCCTCCGCTTCTTCCAGACCGACGCTGAACCGGAAATAACCCGGGCGGAATACTTCCGGATAGTACTGGTTCTTGTCGCCGTTCTTGTCCGTGTAAACAATCAGACTCTCCAGGTCGCCCAGCGATACCGCATGGCTGATCAGGGTCAGAGAATCCAGGAATTTCTCATGCTGCTTTTCCGTTCCCTTGATGTCAAAGCACATCATTGCGGAATACTGGCCGTGCATGTACTTCTCCGCGCGGTCATGCTGCGGATGATCCTTAAGACCCGGATACCATACGAACCGAACCGCCGGGCAGGTGTCCAGATACTCCGCAACCTTCTGCGCGACCGCGCTGTGCTGCTTCATCCGTAGCGGCGCCGTCGTAAGGCCGCGCGCGATCAGCCATGCGTTGAACGGGCTCAAAATGCCGCCGTAGTTAACCATAGCAAGCTCTTTAAGTTCATCAATCAGCGCCGGATCCTTTGACAGAACACAACCGCCGAGCGCGTCGCCGTGGCCGTTGATGTATTTTGTCATGCTGTGAATTTCAAGATCGATGCCGTACTGCAGCGGACGGATGCAGATCGGTCCGGCAAAGGTGCAGTCGCAGGAGATCTTCGCGCCTGCATCATGCGCGATCTTCGTGATCGCTTCGATGTCGCTGATGCCCGTCGTCGGGTTTCCCGGCATTTCGACGTGGATCAGTTTCGTGTTCGGACGGATCGCCGCTTTCACTTCCTCCGTATTTGTCGTGTCGACCATGCTGACTTCGATGTTGTACTTGCTCGGAAGATATTTCCGGAACAGCAGGTTGACCGCACTGTAGCAGACCTTCGATACAATCGCGTGATCGCCGGTGTTGAGGAACGTCGTGAACACAGCCGCCAGAGCCGCGACGCCGCTTCCGAATACGACGCCCGCCTCAGCGCCGGTCAGCGCGCATAGCTTGCCTTCCAACACCATCTGGTTGACATTCCGGTTCCGGCAGTAGATGTTGCTGTGGATGCCCGCCCAGTCGACCGGCGTACCGTCGGTCGGGATCCGGTAGTTCGACGTCATGTAAATCGGCTCATTGATCGCTCCGAACGCATCGTCTTTTCTCTGTCCGGCATGAACCGCTGTTGTCTGTACATGCATTTTCTTCTTCATTTTGA
>JAQXNW010000137.1 GCA_029098205.1 Eubacteriales bacterium
CGTCGCTCATGTCGACGACGTTCTTATCCAGACTCAGAATTCCGCCCATCGAAGTGGAGTTGCAGATCGCTCCGAAAATATAGTTCGCGCCGTAGACGCCTTCCTCATTTCGAAGCTCCACACGGTAGGATTTGATTTTCAGAATATCGGTCGCTCCCTGAAGAATATATGCCATATGCCCGAAAAGATTCTTAAGAGACTGCGGCACTTCATAGGACGTATTTGTGAACGCGCCGAAAGATGCGACATAAGAGAAGTACCGGCCGTTAAAGCTCCCGATATCCAGCTCCGTCTCCTCACCGTTCACGATGTCTTTCGCAGCTTCCACCAGATTGGTCGAAAGTCCGAGACCGGCGGCGAAATCATTCGTCGTTCCTGCCGGAATATAGCCGATGGTTTTCCCGGCGCCTGATTCCAGAACGCCCGCGACGACCTCGTTAAACGTGCCATCACCGCCGACTGCGACAACAAGATCCGCATCCTTTGCCCGTTCCCGCGCAATCACCGTGCCGTCTCCCCTTTTCGTGGTTACGGCAACGATTGTTTCATAACCCGCTTCGCAGAACACGCCGCAGATATCCGCAAGATACCGCTCCGCCTGCTTTGTCCCTGCCTTCGGGTTAATGATCATCAATAATCTTTTCATTCTGTATCCGACCCCTCTTCCTCAATCCGGTCTTTCTGCTCCGGTATAATTTCAATATCCCCCTTCGTATCTTCCCAGACTTTATTGAAAATCACTCCCAGAACCAAAACCCAGGACAGGAAGAAAAACCAGAAGAGGAGCGCTACAATACTCGAAAGACCTCCGTAAATCAAACCGTAATCCACAATATATCCGGTATAAAATGAATAAACCATGGTTACAAGCAGCATGCCGATCGCAGCCGCGACAGCTCCCGGAACCAGGGCCTGAAGCGGTTTTTTCTCTCTCGGCGTCACATAGTATTCGTAAATCACGACCAGAAAATACAGCGCGACGGCGACCGGCCACCGGAGCCAGGTCCAGATCTTCACAATAAGAGACGATTCAATCATATCTCCGAAAATGACGATCAGAATCTGCTTTCCGTAGACTAATACGATAACGACAAAGGTGATCGTAAGAACAGTCAGAAACATTGTCTTAAGAGACCGGTATCGTTCCAGAAAATAGTTTCCTGTCGTCCGTCCGGACGTATATGTGTAATTTGTAATCCGCATTAAAGCGAACTGCGCTCTGGACGCCGCCCAAAGCGCGGTTAAAAACAGGATAACCGTATTGCTAATCGAAGAACGGCTGCTCAGCGCCTGCTTGAGAGGCACCGCCATCTGCACCGAAACATACTTATCGATCCAGTTATCCAGAAAATTCATCGAAATATCGATGATTCCAAGGAGCTGCGAAAGAAGAATCACCGTCGGAACGATGGAAAGCATGATGTAGAATGCGATCTGCGCCGCAAATCCCTGATAATATGGATCGCAGAACTGACGGAATCCAAGGAGAAACATCTTCTGCACACGTTTTTTCGAAAAATATCTTTTCTTCAAGATTCCTCTCCGCGAAGCTGCTCCGCAAGGCTGCGGAGCGCTCTGGCACGATGACTGATCCGGTTTTTCTCTTCCTGGCTGATTTCCGCAAAGGTATACTCAGATTCGACCGGAAGAAACAGAGGATCATATCCGAATCCGCCGTTTCCTCTCCGCTCAAACAGAATATGTCCTTCGCATTCTCCTCTCGCTGTCAAAGGAGCCTTTCCAGGGCGGACCAGCGTGATCACGGAAACAAATCTCGCGGTCCGTTTTTCATAAGGAACACCAGCAAGAAGCCTGAGAAGCCTGTCGTTATTTTTCTCATCATCACAGGGTTCACCGGCAAAGCGGGCTGAATATACGCCCGGAGCACCGTCAAGCGCATCCGTCACAAGCCCCGAATCATCTGCAATCGCCGGCATTCCGGTGATTTTCATCACGGCTTCCGCTTTTATCCGGGAATTTTCCTCGAACGTATCTCCCGTCTCTTTAATCTCCAAATCATCAGGAACTCCCGCCTCGTGCCGGGATATTACATGGTATCCAAAATTCTTCATGATTTCTTCAATTTCCAGGATTTTATGACGATTGCCGGATGCCGCTGCGATCGTATTCATAGGTCCTCCATTCAAAAAGCGGATATTTTATAAATAATTTGTTTATTATATCATACTGCGGAAAAGAAAGAAACTGCCCGGCGCGCCTCCGGGCTTACATGCCGCCGGATTTATATGCCGCACCCGGCATCACATGCTGACCGCGGATCCGGAGGCGCATGTCTCCAGCGGATCCACAGACTCCCCTTCCGGAAATCCTACTCCGAAGGCTCCGCCCATGCTTCCGCTGCGCGGACCGCTCTCTTCCAGCCGGAAATTTTTTCGCTCCGCACTCTTTCATCGATTGCAGAATGAAATTCCTGGTCGACACTCCGGTTCCGGACAACTTCATCTGTGCTTGTCCAGTACCCGACCGAAAGACCCGCGAGATACGCCGCGCCGAGCGCCGTCGTTTCGACAACCTTCGGACGGATGACCGGAATATCACTTAAATCCGCCTGCATCTGCATCAGAAGATTATTTTTACTCGCGCCGCCGTCCACATTCAGAACGGAAAGCGCAATCCCGGAATCCTTCCGCATCGCCTGAAGAACATCGTTTACCTGATACGCGATCGACTCCAGCGTCGCCCGTATGATATGGTATTTATTCGTCCCCCGCGTGATGCCGACAATAGTTCCCCTTGCATACTGATTCCAATACGGCGCGCCCAGTCCTGTAAAGGACGGTACGACATAGCAGCCGTCCGTATCAACCACTTTCCCCGCCATATATTCGGAATCTCCCGACGAATCGATGAGACGCATCTCATCCCGAAGCCACTGAATCGCGGCGCCCGCAATGAAAATCGACCCTTCCAGCGCATACGTCACCTGTCCTCCGATGCCCCATGCGATCGTCGTAACAAGCCCGTTTTGAGACATAACCGGCTTACTTCCTGTATTCATAAGAAGGAATCCGCCCGTCCCGTAAGTGTTTTTCACGTCTCCCGGCGTGAAGCATGTCTGCCCGAACAAAGCGCACTGCT
>JAQXNW010000138.1 GCA_029098205.1 Eubacteriales bacterium
ATAATGGAAGAAAGAAAGGGGAACCCATCGACATCGTCCATACAGATGAAATCAATGGAAAGCTCCGGATCTTCCGAAAGCCTTTTCACATCTTCCAGATGTTTCCGGTCAAAGATCAATGCGTCTGCGCCGCTTCGAAGAAGCGAGGATTTCGTTTCTTCAAAGGGGAGACCTTTGTCCAGGGGAACGACGATTCCAAGGCCCATCAGTACGGCAAAATAGCTGAGCACCCATTCGTATCGGTTAATGCCGAGGAGAGCGATTTTTTTCCCGTAAAGTCCGCGTTCATAAAGACCGGTTCCAAGGGATACCGCTTCTTCCTGAAAGGTGCGGTAAGATATTTTTTTGTATTCCGCCGGCGAATTTTTCCGCGCCCGTTTTGTTTTTATGATAAATGCGGTTTTTTCTCCGTACTTCTGACCGATGGTGAGAAGAAAATCTCGAAAATCATGGTGAAGCTCGGATTCGTAAAGCGGCTTCAGCTGCGGAAGAGAAATTGTTTCCATATTATGTGCTTCCTGTCTGAAAACTAATGAAGTAAAAAATAAATGCCTGCATCGTAAGATCCGGCGCCGGTAAGAACAAGGCACAGATCCTGGATGCGCGGTGAAAAAGTGAATATCAGAAATGACATAGTCATTTCTGAATCCGCAATTAAAGCAATTCTAGAAGAGAATAATGACACTGTCAATAATAGTTCGAAAAATAGAAGTATTTTTTGCCGATTTTTTTCTTTTCCCGGTGAATGGGGAATTCTTTTCTCTGGTGGAACATCGGCGGCAGGTGATGTATAATAGTAGAAACTCAGGTGAAATGAAAAGGAGCGCGGCTTCCGCATACGGAAATACGCAGAATGATTGCAGAGAAGGACAGAGAAACAAACAGAGACAGAGAGGCAGTTAGAAAGGATCAGAGACCATGAGCAAGTTCGCACTGATAGGAGGACACTTGGGGCACAGTTATTCGAAGATGATTCATGCTATGTTCGGAGACTATCAGTATGATTATCTGGAACTCACGGAAGAGGAATTGGAGAAAACGATCCGTTCGGAAGAGTACGAAGGATTCAATGTGACGATTCCTTATAAGAAAACCGTTCTCCCGATTTGCGATGAGCTGTCGAAAGAGTCGAGGAGCATCGGCGCCGTCAATACGATCTACAAGCGCGGCGGGAAGATTATCGGAGCGAATACGGACTATTACGGCTTCTGTTACATGCTGAAGCGGAATAAAATCGATCCGGAAGGGAAGAAGTGCCTGGTACTTGGAACCGGAGGGGCATCAGTGATGGTGCAGAAAGCGCTTCAGGATCTTGGAGCATCTGCGATCGTCGTAATTTCCAGGTCCGGGGAGAATAATTATAAAAATCTCTCCAGACATTATGAAGATACAGATATTATTGTCAATGCGACTCCGGTCGGTATGTATCCGGATAACGGGAAAGCGCCGCTTTCTGTCGGAGAGTTCCGGAATCTGTGCGGGGTCGTGGATCTGATCTATAATCCGAATAAGACGAAGATGGTTCTGGATGCGATGGAACGGGGAATTCCGTCCTGCGGAGGTCTTTCGATGCTTGTTGCGCAGGCGAAAGCGTCGAGCGAACTCTTTCAGGAGAAAGAAATTGATGAGGAAGAAATCGAAAGCGCGATCTATGAAGTCCGTTCCAAGGTCTTGAACACGGTTTTAATCGGCATGCCCGGCGCGGGAAAGACGTATCTCGGAGAAAAAATCGCAGAGCGGGATCATCGGAAATTTATCGATTTAGACGATGAAATTGTGAAGAAAGAGGGCATGTCCATTCCGGAGATTTTCAAGTGGAAGGGTGAGGATTACTTCCGGAACGCAGAGACAGAATGCCTTCGGAATGCGTGCAAACAGACTGGAATTGTCATCGCCTGCGGAGGCGGTATTGTAACACGGAAGTGTAATTATTCGATTCTGAAACAGAATGGACGGGTGATCTGGGTGAAACGAAGCCTGGATAAGCTGGATCTGGATGGCCGCCCGATCAGTCAGTCCAGACCGCTGGAAGAGATTTTCGAGGAGCGGAAAGACGCGTACGAAAGCTGGAGTGACTATTTCATCGATAACAATCAGGACTTTAAGTAAATGAGAGGGCCCGGCCGGAAGGCCGGGCTTTTTAGGAGAAAATGGATGCAGGGAAATGGACTAACAGTGGTTTTGCTTGTTCTCGCGCTGGTCGGACTTGGACTTATGCTTATGGAAATGATCCGGATGGAGAAGGAAATTTCCCGTCTTCGGAAAGAGACGAAAGATGCGGTCCGGGAAGATATGTCTTCTTATGGAGAAGCGCTTTGGAGAGCCATGCAGGAATCATCGGACAGACAGAATGAACGTCTGGAGAGTCTGGACCGGTCGATGGAGGCTTTGTCGTCCCGGACGGATCAGAAAATGGAATTCCTTCGAAGCGGAATGAATCAGTCGCTGGACGGGATGAGCGGAAAAGTGGCGGAAGAAATCGGAAATTTCCGCGCTGAAAACAGCCGGATGCTTGCTGAGATGCGGGGAGTTGTGGATGAGAAGTTGGGCGCTGCTCTGGATGAGCGGTTGGGGAAATCCTTTCAGACCGTATCCCGGAGTCTGGATCAGGTGAGCCGCGGCCTCGGAGAGATGCGTACGCTGGCGCAGGGAGTCGGGGATCTTAAGAAGGTCCTTTCAAATGTGAAAACAAGAGGAACGCTGGGGGAAATCCGTCTTGGCGCAATTCTTGGGGAAATTCTGGCGCCTGGCGAGTACCAGCAGAATGTAAATACGAAGGGCGAAGGGAAGGAAATCGTAGAATATGCGGTGCGGCTTCCTGGAGAAAACGGGAATCCCGTGTGGCTTCCGATTGACTCGAAATTTCCTGCGGAGCGGTATCAGGATTTAATGGATGCAAGGGAATCCGGGGATGCGGACCGGATCAGCCGGAGTGTCCGTCTTCTTAAGGCGGAAGTTCGCCGGGAGGCGAAGGATATTCGTGATAAGTATATTGCGCCGCCGAAGACAACGGATTTCGGGATTCTGTTCCTTCCGACCGAGGGCTTGTATGCGGAAGTGATCTCTCTGGGAATGATTGAGCCATTGCAGAGGGAATTTCATGTGAATATCGCGGGACCGACGACGATGGCGGCTCTTCTGTCCAGTCTTCAGGCGGGGTTCAGGACCATCGCCATTCAGAAGCGTTCGGGAGAAGTGTGGGAGACTTTGGGCGCGGTGAAGACGGAATTCGCCCGGTTTGAGGGCGTGCTTCGAAAGACGCAGGAAACTCTTACGAAAGCGAATACGAATCTGGATCAGCTGATCGGAGTCCGTACCCGCGCCATGCAGAAAAAGCTTCAGCATGTGACGGAAATTGACCGAAGAGATGCGGCCCGGATTTTCGGAGATGCAGAGGATCCGGAGTCTGTTTTTGAAGAAACGAAAGAAGAATCCGGCAGGGAGGAATAAAAATGAAAATCTTTGCGATCGGGGATCTTCATCTCTCCTTTGATCCAAGAGTCGATAAGCCAATGGACGTATTCGGTCCGGAGTGGAAAAATCACGCGGAGAGGGTTCGGGAAAGCTGGCTGAATACCGTTGGGGAGCAGGATACCGTTCTGATACCGGGCGATATCTCTTGGGGGCTGAAAGCGGATGAAGCCGCAATGGATCTTGCATGGGTTCACAGTCTTCCGGGGGAAAAAATTCTCTCAAAAGGAAATCATGATCTCTGGTGGACATCCGCCCATAAATTAAATGGTCTTTATGGGGATATGCATTTTCTGCAGAATACTGCGTTCCCCATCGGTGACGGAATTTTCGCGGCGGGGACCCGAGGATGGACCTGCCCGGGAAGCGAAGGATTTACGGAGCATGATGAAAAAATTTATCATCGGGAAGTTCTCCGCCTCAGAATGTCTCTGGATGACGCGGTGAAACAGGGTGCGGAGGAGATTATCGCGATGCTCCACTATCCGCCGACAAACGAGGCAGGGCAGGGATCGGATTTTACGAAAGCACTCCGGGAATATGGCGTTAAAACGTGTGTATATGGGCATCTTCACGGGGAACGGAATTTCCGCCGCGGAATACAGGGATATTTCAACGGGGTCGATTATCATCTTGTTTCGCTGGATCATTTGATGGCGATGCCGCTTCGAATCCGTTAAAACAGAATAAATAATTTCATTATGGAATGGCATACAATGCAGAAAGGAGCCTGGTGATGCGAAGGGTCATTTTGATTGTTATGGACAGTCTTGGAATTGGGGAAGAACCGGATGCTGAAAAGTACGGAGATCTGGGAGCCGACACTTTGCTTCATGCTGCGGAAGGAACGGAAAACTTCTCGATTTCTCATCTTCAGGCGATGGGAATCGGAAATATCCAAGGCGCTGCGCAGGGAAAACTTCGTATATCTCCGGAAGAAGTCGAGGGCGCGTTCGGAAAAATGCGTGAACTTTCCGCCGGGAAGGATACGATTACCGGACATTGGGAAATTTCGGGAATAGAGACGAAAATTCCGTTTAAGACGTATCCGCAGGGATTTCCGAAAGCATTCATAGAAAAATTTGAACAGAAGATCGGAAGAAAATGCATCGGGAATTATCCGGCGTCCGGAACGGAGATCATTAAAGTTCTGGGTCCGGAGCATGAACGCACGGGAAAGCCGATTGTCTATACATCGCAGGACAGTGTTTTTCAAATCGCTGCGAATGTTGACGTCATTCCGCTGGAGAAACTGTATGAAATCTGTGAAACTGCCCGCGGTCTTCTTCAGGGAGAGTGGGCCTGCGGACGGGTGATCGCGCGGCCGTATGTGCTGAACGCGGACGGAAGCCGGACGAGAACCAGCGACCGGAGAGATTACGCGGTAATGCCGCCGGAGGATACGATGCTGGATAAGCTCACGAAGTCCGGGAAGAAAGTGTACGCGGTCGGGAAAATTCATGATATTTTCGATGGCAAAGGAATCACGGACTGGGTTCATACGACCGGGAACGAAAATGGCATTGATGAAACCATCCGCGCGATGAAAGAAAATAAAGGCGATCTTATTTTTACAAACCTGGTTGATTTTGATTCGCTGTACGGTCACAGGCGGAATCCGTCCGGCTATGGGAAGGCCATCATGGCGCTGGACAGGAGAATTCCGGAAATAAAAGCGTGTCTCCAGCCGGAGGATCTTCTAATGTTCACCGCCGATCACGGGAACGATCCGGTGCATGAAGGCTTTGATCATACCCGGGAATATGTCCCGGTTCTGATCTCTGGAGAGCACGTACGGCCGGGCATAAACATTGGAACGCGGAGCACCTTTGCGGATCTTGGAAAGACCGTGACTGATTATCTGGGCGCGGAGGGAACGAAGCTCGGAACCGGCTTCCTTTCGGAGATTTTGGAAGGTGAGAATCGATGAATATGCAGGATATCATCGTCCGTAAGAGAGATGGTCGGGAGCTCGGGGAAGACGAGATCCGCTGGATGGTACGGGCGTTTACAGAAGGTACGATTCCGGATTATCAAATGGCGGCATGGCTGATGGCTGTATATTTTCAAAAGCTGTCCGAGAAAGAGACGTTCATTCTTACGGACGCCATGCGGACTTCCGGTGATACCGCGGATCTTTCGGGCATACCAGGCATTAAGGTAGACAAACATTCTACTGGAGGCGTGGGAGACAAAACGACTCTCGTCGTTCTTCCGATCGCGGCAGCCGCGGGCGTTCCCTGTGCGAAGATGAGTGGAAGGGGACTTGGGTTCAGCGGCGGAACCGCGGATAAGCTGGAAGCAATTCCGGGGTATAAGACCAGCATTCCGGAAGAACGCTTTTTCCGTCAGGTACGGAATATCGGGATTGCGTTGATTACGCAGACCGGACAGATTACACCCGCGGATAAGAAAATCTATGCCCTTCGGGATGTAACAGGGACGGTTGAAAACCAGAGCCTGATCGCTTCCAGCATTATGAGCAAGAAGCTTGCGGCAGGGTCCGACGCGATTGTGCTGGATGTGAAGTGCGGAAGAGGCGCATTTATGAAGGATGTGCCATCTGCGGTTTCTTTGGCGGAGGAAATGGTGAAAATCGGAAAATCCGCCGGAAAGAAAATGAAGGCCTTCATCACGGATATGGATCAGCCGCTTGGGTATATGGTCGGAAACGCGCTGGAAGTGCGGGAGGCGGTTGATACTCTGAAAGGAAATGGCCCTTCTGATCTTACGTCGCTTTCGATTTCCCTGGCCGGTGCGATGATTTTTCTTGGAGGCAGGGCAGAGACTTCGGAGGAAGGAGAAAAAAACGCAAGGGAGCTCCTTTCGGACGGAAGCGCGCTTCGGAAATTCCAGGAGCTGGTTCTTGCCCAGGACGGAGATCCGGCCTTTATCGATCATCCGGATCTTCTTCCGCAGCCGGAAGCTGTGCGGGAGGTTGTTTCCGGGCAGGATGGCTTTGTGACCGATGTGGATGCGTACAAAATCGGCGTCCTTTCCAGAGAATCCGGAGCCGGAAGAGAGGAGAAGGGTGATTCCATCGATCTTGCTGCCGGAATTGAGCTTCGCCGAAAGAAGGGAGATCCTGTGCGGAAGGGCGATATTATCGCCAAAGTGTATGGGAAGGAAGAAAAGATCGAAGGGCTTCCGGAACGTATCGCCGGCGCTTATTCATTCGGACCTGAGAAACCGGGGAAGGATGCTATGATAAAAAAGGTGATCTGATATATCTGCGTAAGTTTGTTACGGGATATACGGTCATTATGAGGAGGAAGATTCCTCCTCTTTTTTATTTTTGCAAAAAATGATAAAAGAAAAGCATTTTTGTTGTGGCCACTTGACAAAATCTGAGTTTTCGATATACTTGTATACGATAATACTAGGATCACAATATTTGAGAATTTGATAATACGACATTTGAGCATCTTTTGATGAAGGAAGGATGCAGGAAAGAACGCCGGGTTTGTTCCGGCTGAAAATGGAGTGAAAAATGATCGAGACATCGGATAAGACGAATCTTCTGGAACAGACGAATTATCATTATGAGCTGCAGGATGTGAAAGAGCCGAATCTTTATCGGGATATTTTCGATTACGATTCGGTACCGAAGGTTGCGTTCAACCATCGGCGTGTTCCGATGAATATGCCGAAGGATATCTGGATTACAGATACGACGTTCCGCGACGGGCAGCAGTCCCGTTCGCCGTACACCGTGAAGCAGATCGTGGACCTTTATAAAATGATGGCGAAACTGGGCGGTCCGTATGGGATCATCCGGCAGTCAGAATTCTTTGTCTATTCGAAGAAAGACAGGGAAGCGGTTGAGAAGTGCATGGAGCTGGGA
Organism: Eubacteriales bacterium; assembly: GCA_029098205.1. GTDB lineage: Bacteria > Bacillota > Clostridia > Peptostreptococcales > Anaerovoracaceae > Aminicella. The sequence goes on from JAQXNW010000138.1 coordinate 7,316, forward strand.
TATTCATTCCCTGAAATCACGACCTGGATCCGCGCGACGAAGAAGGACTTCCGGCTTGTCCGTGATATCGGTATTAAAGAAACGGGAATTCTGGTTTCCTGTTCAGACTATCATATTTTCAAGAAGCTCCGGATGAACCGGAAACAGGCCGTCGAATATTATCTGGAAACAATCCGTTCCGCTTTGGAGGAAGGGATCGTGCCCCGCTGTCATCTGGAAGATATTACAAGAGCGGATTTCTACGGCTTTGTCGTTCCGTTTGTAAATGAAATCGTGAAACTGTCGAAGGAAATCGGGGTTCCGATTAAAATCCGCGCCTGCGACACGATGGGATACGGCATCCCTTACAGCGAAGTCGCGCTTCCGAGAAGCGTACCCGGAATCATTTACGGACTTCAGCATTATTCCGGCGTTCCGAGCGAGCTTCTGGAGTGGCACGGACATAATGATTTCTATAAGGCGGTTGCGAATGCGTCGACAGCATGGCTGTACGGCTGCAGCGCTGTAAACTGCTCGCTTCTTGGAATCGGCGAGCGGACCGGAAACATTCCGCTGGAAGCGATGGTCTTCGAATATGCTTCGCTCCGCGGGTCTCTGGATGGAATGGATCCGACCGTGATTACGGACATCGCGCGGTATTATAAAGATGAAATCGGATATGACATCCCGCCGATGCAGCCATTTGTCGGATCGAACTTTAATGTTACGCGCGCGGGAATCCATGCGGACGGTCTGATGAAGGACGAGGAGATTTATAACATCTTCAACACGGACAAGCTGCTGAAAAGAAAACCGAGCGTCGCGGTGAACAAGACCAGCGGCCTTGCGGGCATCGCTTATTGGCTGAATGAGCATTACGAGATCCCGACAAAGTACGAGATCGAGAAAGACGATCCGATGGTTGAAAAACTGAAAAACTGGGTGGACATCCTGTATGTTGACGGCCGTACGACTTCGATTGCGAACGAGGAACTCGAGCAGAAGGTCGATGAACTCACCGGAGGCAAGGGCCTTGAGCATGATGGCCGCCGTAAAAAGAAATCCGGAAAATAGGCAGGAAAGAATGCAGGCTGGATAGAAGAAAGGGACAAAACAGAAAATGATCAAATATAAGAATATTTCCCTCGCGGATCGGGTATTCGATGATCTCGAGAAAAAAATCCTGAATGGAACGTATCCGCGCGGAATGCTTTTGAGTGAAAGCAAGCTGTGCGAGGAGCTTGACGTGAGCCGCACTCCGATTCGGGAGGCGATCCGCAGACTAATCGACGAAGATCTGGTTGAAGAGCAGTCAAATGGTCTTCTGGTTCTCGGTATGACCGATGATGACATGAAAGATATTTATGAAATTAAGAAGCGTGTTGAATCTGTTGCCGTCGGAAGAGCTGCGCTGGTTGTTACGGATGAACAGCTGAAGGCGCTTCGGGATATTCTGGATCAGGCGGAGTATTACGCAATGAAAGGCGATCATGAGAAAGTAAGAGATTTTGATACTCAGTTCCATGATACCATTTATGACTGCTGCGGTAGCCGCGTGTACAGGAACGTACTTAAAACCATTCATCATAAGGTGATGCGCTACCGGAAGGCGTCGCTGTCTTCTCATAAATCCAGAATTACAGAATCTGTCGCGGAGCACAGAGCGATCTATAATGCTTTGGCTGCGCATGACCAGAAACAGGCGGAGCAGGCGATGAAGACGCATGCGGAGCATGCGCTTGCCAGTGTACTTGAGGCGCAGGAAAACGTCGCCGCTGAGGATAACGCGGGAGCATCCTCATCCTCCGAAAATTGACGGAAGGATTTCGGCATGCGCGAAAAAGAAAATAAAACAGGTAGGAAACACAGTAAAACAAGCAAAGTGAAAGAAATCGTCGATTTCGGAATTAAGGAGATGGGAGAAATGGCAGACGTAAGCGATGCAGTGGCGCAGTTCCGGACGCTACTTCTGGAGCAGCTCGCGAGGGTAGAGAAAATGGAAGCCGGCAAAGACCAGGCAATGGATTTTGAACATATGCCGGTGATCACGATCGGTATTTGTCCGGGAGATGGAATCGGTCCTTCGATTTCAGAGCAGACGGTGCGCGTTCTTTCCTATCTTCTGAAGGATGAAATCGACTCCGGAAAAGTAGTTCTTAAGCCGATTGAAGGTCTTACGATTGAGAACCGCCTGGCGCAGATGGAAGCGGTTCCGGAGGATGTGCTGGAGGAAATCAAAAAGTGCAATGTTCTTCTTAAGGGACCGACGACGACGCCGAAGGGAGGAAGTCTGGAGAGCGCGAACGTAAAACTCCGCCGCGAGCTGGATCTCTATGCGAAGATCCGGCCGGTTGAGGTTCCAGAGGAAGGCATCGACTGGATCTTTTTCCGCGAGAACACAGAAGGCGAATATGCTCTGGGAAGCCGCGGCGTAGAGATCCCTGGAAAACTGGCTGTGGATTTTAAGGTCATTACGG
>JAQXNW010000139.1 GCA_029098205.1 Eubacteriales bacterium
TGGGGCGACAAGCGCCGCACTAAGATTGTAAGAGACGAGGGCGAGCTCGACGATGAAGACCTTGTCGAGAACGAAATGGTTGCGGTTACTTTGACGCACAGAGGATATATCAAGCGGGTTCCGGCGGACACATATAAGGCGCAGCGCCGCGGCGGCAAAGGAATTACAGGCCTCACGACCCGGGAGAATGATTTCGTGAAGGATCTGATCATGACGAATACGCATGATTACCTGATGTTCTTCACGAGCACCGGAAAGTCGTACAAGCTGAAGGCTTACGAAATTCCGGAAGCGTCACGCACGGCGAGAGGAACCCCGGCGAATAACTTCCTCAGCCTTTCGCAGAGAGAGAAGATCACCGCGGTGATTCCGGTAGAGAGTTTTGATGAAGACCGCTACCTGATCGCTGTGACCAAGAACGGCGTCATCAAGAAGACCGCTTTGTCGAACTTCAATACGAAGAGAACGAACGGCGTGATCGCGATCAATCTTCAGGAAAACGACGAGCTGATCGATATTAAGGAGAGCACGGGTAAGAACAATGTGATCATTGTTACCCGGAAGGGCAAGTGCATCTGCTTCTCGGAAGAGGATGTCCGTCCGATGGGAAGAATTGCAGGCGGTGTCCGCGCGATCAAGCTGGAGGATGATGACGAGGTCGTATCGATGAGCCTCGTTGAATCGGGCCAGAAGCTGTTTGTAGTGACTGAGAACGGCTATGGCAAGCGTACACCGGTGAAGTCGTACAAGACACAGGCGCGAGGTGGCAAAGGCCTTCTGACGTATGACAAGACGAAATTCAGCAAGACTGGATACTTAGTCGGCGCGATGGTTGTGGATGATGACGATGAGATTCTGCTGATCAATTCGGAAGGAACGATTATCCGGATTAAGGCAAGCGATGTTTCGACCGCGGGCCGCGCGACGCAGGGCGTCAAGATCATGAAAGTCGAAGAAGGAACCAAGATTGTTTCGATGGCGAAAACAATCCGGGAAGATTCCCTTTCGGATGACGATAATCCGAAGAAGGCACCGGACGGTGAACAGATGACCCTGAATTAAATGCGCAGTTAATCAGTGCGGCATTTAAGCAAGTGCGGCAGATCAATCAAATGAGGCAGATCTATTGAACGCAGAAGATCATTGCTGCAGGATCAAGAAATGAAGACATAAGAACGGGAAGCGGAGCGTGGCTCCCGGAAGCCTGCCTCCGCTTCGTTCTTCCATTTCGGCCTGCTTCTCCGTTAAAAAAAGAAAAAATCGGGTATAAATATTTCAAATGCAAGTACGAAACTGCAAGTACACGATGATTTGGAGAAACAGTCAAAATGGATACAATAAAATTTTTAATTCCGGGAAAACCAGAATATCTGACAATGGTTCGGCTTGCCATCAGTTCCATAGCGGCGACAGCCGGTTTCGATGTGGAAGCGGTGGACGATCTTAAGAACGCGGTTTCCGAAGCCTGCAAGAATGTTTCGTGCCACGGGTTTGAAGGATTCTCCGAGCATTACGAAGTCGACGTCGATGTGGATCCGGGCAGCATTTCTATTACGGTGAGAGATGCCTGCTCCGAGCATTCCCTTAAGAAGGTGGCCGCACCCTGCCGGCAGTGTCCGCAGGAAGGTGATCTAGGAGTCTTTGTCATTGAATCTCTGGTAAATGATGTGAAATTTTCGAAGGACCCTATGGGTCACAAGACAATAACGATGGTAAAGAGAGTATGAGATGACGGCAGAAACGCAGCGGTTTATTGAATACCGTAAAAATCCGACAATAGAATCACGGAATGCGCTGGTAGAAAGTCATCTTTACATGGTTGATATTCTGATTCGGAAATATCTCGGAAAGGGCGTGGAGTATGACGATTTGTATCAGGTTGCCGCATTGGCTCTGGTGCAGGCTGTGGAGCGGTTCGATCCGGAGAAGGGATACGAATTCAGCTCCTTCGCGACGCCAACGATCCTGGGAGAAATCAAGAAATATTTCCGGGACAAGCAGTGGAGTCTTAAGGTTCCGCGTCGGTTGAAGGAGAACGCGGCGAAGGTGCAGCAGGCGAAAGACGATCTTTATCTCCGGAATTTTCAGCAGCCGAAGGTTCCTGAAATCGCGGAATATACTGGGCTAAGCGAAGAGCAGGTCATTCAGGCGATGGAGGGGTCGAAAGCGTACATGGCCTTTTCTCTGGACAAGCCTTATGAAGAGGATGGAGAAAAAGGCGAAACGACGTTCCTGGATACCCTGAAATCGGAAGAGGATCCGCTGAAGCGCATGGAATACCGGGAATTGATCGATCAGGCTGTAAGTTCTCTGGATGATCGGCAGAGATATGTTTTTCGGGAACGGTTTCTGTATCATCGCTCCCAGGCGGACATCGCGAAAACGCTGGGTGTTTCGCAGATGACCGTATCGAGAACCGAGAAGAGCATTCGTGAGCGGTTCCGTGAAGAAATGAATAAAAACGAATAAAAAGCCCCTTCGGGATGCCGGAAGATCCGGATGCGCGAAGAGGCTTTTTATTTTTTTGATGAAATCGGAGCGTCTGGACGGTTTGTCTGGCGCCCTGAAAACAAGCTGTCCCGGGCCTTGAAAAATAAGCGGCTGGTTTTTTAGCAAGGGTCAGGCGCGTTCATATCCCAGCGACCGGGAAATTTTCGATGTCGCACTGTCTAACGCATGAAGAATTTTCCGGCGATGTCCGATCGTCATTACGCTGACCGGAGAGCTTACGCTGACCGCGGCGACGATTTTTTCCGTATAATCGCGGACCGGCATTGCCATGCAGATGGTCCCGATGCTGTATTCCTCCGCATCCACCGCGTATCCACGCTGGCGTGTGATCTGGATTTCCCGGAGCAGGTCCTTGAACGTCGTGATTGTGTGCGGCGTGTGCTGTGTGAATCCGCCGGGTCCAAGAATATCCCGGATCTGCTCCGCGTTCATTTCACTGATCAGCATCTTTCCAATGGATGTCGCGTAGATGGATTCGTACGCTCCCAAACCGACATTTACGATCGATTTTTCATCCACGGCTTCCATTCGGGAGAGAATAACCGTCTCCCCTTTTTTCAGAACTCCGAGGCTGACGGTTCCGTCCACCTCATTCCAGAGATTGACCAGATATTTCTGATCAATATGCTGCACATCATTCTGCCCGGGGATCGTCTGACCGATTTTGTAGAGCTCCCAGCCCAGACGGTAGCGGCTGGTCTCCTCGTCTTTGTCCACCCAACCGTAAAAATACAGCGTATCTAAAATCCGGTGAATCGTACTTTTTCCGAGTCCGATCGAACGGCTGAGTTCGGACAGAGAAACGCCCTTCGGATTTTCATTTTTCGAAAGCTCGTTGATGACTTCAATGGCTTTCATGACGGTCTGCACCGGATATTTCGGTTCCTCTAACATGGCTGTCTCCTGAAATTGTATTGAAATTAATACTTAAAAAGAGTTTTAACAGGCTCATAAGTGTTTTCGAATAGTAGATCGATTCGTTCTGAATAAAGGAACGCGTCGATGCTGTTCAGTGTAAAGGAATTCCTGGCAGCTGTCAATCAAAAGCTCGGGGAAATAAAAATTAATGCTTGAAATTTCAAATATTAAAGGGACAGAAGCCTTAATTAATATTTATTTAAATGCAGTGAAAAAATTTTGATAAAAAGATTATTGTTCCATTTATTGACGAGTAAAACCACAGAATGCTATGATTAGTCACAGACTGAATGTCCGATATTCTAAACATGAACGTCGGAACAATATGTCGCCGTTATTTCTGATAGCGCAGAAAGGTGTTTGAAAGATGAACAAAGTTACAATCGACTTTGAACGATGCAAGGAGTGCGGATACTGCATTCATTTCTGCCCGAAGGGAGCTCTTACTAAGGGTACAGAAATCAATAAGCACAGCTATTTTCCGCCGGTATTCGATGCGGAGAAGTGCATAGCGTGCGGAACATGCGCTCGAGTATGTCCTGACACGGCTATCGAAGTGTACAAAGAAGTATAGGAGGTCGAACAATGGGCGAAAAAGTTTTTATGCAGGGCAATGAGGCGATGGCAGAAGCTGCGATCAGAGCCGGCTGCAAGTTGTTCTTCGGATATCCTATCACTCCGTCCAGTGAGGTACCGGAGTACTATTCGAAAGCGATGAGAGAGCGTCCGGAAGAGAACATCATGTTCATTCAGGGCGAAACAGAAACATCTGTATTCAACATGATTGCAGGTGCGGTATCTATGGGACACAGAGCTATGACAGCGACTGCGGGTCCGGGATTCTCTCTGGGACAGGAAGCGATGTCTTTCATGTCCGCGGCGGATCTTCCGGCTGTAATCGTAGAAGTAATGCGTCCGGGTCCGGCAGACGGAGAAATTCTTCCGTCACAGGGAGACTATTTCCAGGCGACAAGAGGCGGCGGACACGGCGACTACAATAACCTGGTTCTGGCTCCGTATTCCATTCAGGAACTGGTAGAGATCACACAGGAATCTTTTGAACTGGCTGAGAAATATCACAATCCGGTTGTCATTCTGAGCGATGCGATGCTCGCGAAGCTGCATGAGTCCGTGGAGCTTCCGGGATATGTTACGAATGAGCCGGCTCCGGAAGATAAATACAATGCTCTTGGCGGATTCGATCCGGCGAAGAGAGACAAGCACGTTGTCGCTACATGTGGCCGCGGTGCGGTTCATTGGCACGCATTTAACGAACGTCTCCAGGCGAAATTCAAGAAGATCGCGGAGAACGAAGTTCGTTATGAGACATACAACCTCGAGGATGCGGACATCGTCCTCGTTGCGTTCGGATGCTACTCCCGTGTATGCATCAGCGCAATGAAGATGGCGAGAGAAGCGGGAATCAAAGTCGGCATGATCCGTCCGATCTCCCTTTGGCCGTTCCCGGAGAAAGCGTTCGAAGGTCTTGACGGCAAGCAGTTCCTCGTATGCGAGCTGAATGCCGGACAGATGGTTCAGGATGTGAAGCTGTCCGTTAAGAATAAGGACGATGTTCACTTCTACGGAATGCTGGGCGGAATCGTTCCGACCCCGAAGGAAATCTTTGAGCAGATCAAGAAAATCGAGGTGAAATAATTGAAGACGATTTATAAGAGACCAGAGATTTTTACCGATGAAATCACCACGTACTGCGGCGGATGCGGTCACGGCATTATCAACAAGCTGCTTGCGGAGGTCATCGACGAGATGGGGCTTCAGAAGAACGGAACGATCGTATGGCCGATCGGATGTTCCTGCCTCTCCGATTACTACTATAACATGGACCAGTTCATGGCTCTTCACGGCCGCGGACCGGCTGCCGCTACAGGAATGAAGAGAGCGGAACCGAATAAGTTCGTCGTTGTATACCAGGGCGACGGAGATGAAGTTTCTGAAGGTATGGCGGAAATCATGCATGCCTTCATCCGTTCCGAAAAGTTCACGGTAATCTTTGTAAACAACGCAATTTACGGAATGACCGGTGCGCAGTACGCTCCGACGACTCTTCTGGGTCAGCACGCGGCGACCGCGCCGACGGGCCGTATGTCCGACAACACTGGATATCCGGTAAGAATGGCTGAACTTGCCGCTTCCATGCCGGGCGTTGTATACAGTGAGCGCTGCGCGGTAAATTCGCCGGCTCACATCATTCAGGCGAAGAAAGCTATCAAGAAGGCGTTCGAGCTGCAGCTGAAGGGAGAAGGTCTGACCTTCGTTGAAATCCTTTCCATGTGCCCGACAGGCTGGAGCGTAAAGCCGGTTAAAGCGCTGGATTTCGTAGAAGAGAAGATGATTCCGATTTATCCTCTGGGCGTAAAGAAAGACGAGTCCGAGGGTATTGCTGATCAGGAGCGTGAGGAGGAAGAAAAGATATGAAATTAGAAATGCTGTTTTCCGGTATTGGCGGACAGGGAATCATGCGTCTTGGTGAGATTCTCTGCGATGCGGCGATTAAATCCGGATATCTTGTAACTTTCTCCCCGTTCTATGGACAGGAGAAGCGCGGCGGACGCACGATGTGCAACATTGTTATCTCGGAAGAGGTTGAGAGCCCGATCATCTCCGAAGCACAGGTTATGCTTATCATGGATGAGAGATCTCTGGCTGATTACAGCTACCAGCTGAGTCCGGAAGGAACGTTGATTCTGAACAGCTCCATGATCGAAAGCACTCCGGATGTGAAGTGCAAGCGCATCGACCGCGTACCGTTCTACGGAATGGCGCAGGAGCTCGGAAACACGAAGACAGCGAACATGGTCGCTCTGGGATACGTTATGAAGTATCTTCCGGAAATCGACAAGGACGTTGTCATCGAGTGCGTAAAGGCAGGATTCGCCGGCAAGCCGAAGCTGATCCCGCTGAACGTAAAGGCTTTCGAGGCTGGATACAACTACGAGGCATAAGTTTTTCCCGGAAAGACCCGGGGTTTCAGGCGGAGCTGTCATAGCTCCCCCTTTCCCGGGCTCTTCGGGTTTTTTCCTGTTAAGACATAAATACGGAGGAATGTAAATGAAGATTGTAGTTACAGACTGCAGCTGGGGTTCTTACGACATCGAGAAGAAATACCTCCCTCAGGATGCGGAAGTTGTCTGCGAGCAGATTACATCGGATGAGGACAAGCTGATCGAAGTATGCAAAGACGCGACTGCGGCTCTTTCTGAGTATGCTCCCTGGACCCGCCGGGTTATGGAAGCCTGCCCGAACCTGAAAATCATCGCGCAGACAGCGATGGGCTTTGACAACGTAGATATCGAAGCTGCGAAGGATCTTGGAATCACAGTAACGAACGTTCCGGATTACTGCTTCGATGAGGTTGCGGAGCATGCGGCTGCGCTCCTCGTATCGCTGATGAGAAATACCATCGGATACGATGAAGTAATCAAGACAAAGAAAGTTTGGGACTTCAAAATCGCTCCGAAGCTCTACAGAATCAATGGAGAGACGCTGGGTCTGATCGGATGCGGAAGAATTCCGAGAAGAGCGGCTCACATGATGCAGGGATTCGGCATGAAGGTGATCGGATATGACCCGTACCTGCCGGAAGAAGTTGCGAAGGAAGCTGGAATTACACTGGTTAAGACGATCAAGGAGATCGCGGAGCAGTCCGACGCGATTCTGAGTCATGTTCCTCTGATGCCGAGCACAGAAAAGATGGTTGCTGGAGAGCTTTTTGACAATCTGAAGAAACACCCGGTATTTGTAAATACAAGCCGCGGCGGCACAGTAGATTATCATCTGCTTTCTGAAGCGCTGAAGGACGGAAGAATCACAGCAGCGGGTCTCGATGTTGTTGATTCTGAGCCGGCTGATTTCGACAGCGAAATCTTCCAGTGCGAAAACGCGTACTTCACACCGCACGCTGCGTTCTATTCGGAGACAGCGCTTGAGGAAGTAAGAAGACGTTCCGCGGAGAACGTTACGAATTTCCTTGCAGGCGGCGAAGGAAAGATTGATTACGTCGTTAAATTCGATAAATAAATCGAAATCACGTTTTTCATCATCAAACATCATAGATAAAGGCTGCTTCTGCACAGGAGATCCTGCGCGGGAGCAGCCTTTGTCGTTCATTGGGTCTGAATCCGAAGCTCTTTTTTCGCGTAATAGTATCCGCAGGCTAGCATCATAAGGCTGGTCAGGATCCAGGATGTCGGATAAACGGCCATAAGAGAAGTATAGTTTCCGGAAAGCGGGAAAATAGAATATACCCATATTATCCGGAAAACGCAGCTCCCGAGGACCGTAATCAGCGACGGCGATAGAGAATGACCCATGCCGCGGAGAAAAGACGCGGTTACCTCATAGATCGCGGCGATTCCCTGGAAAATCAGGACATGGCGCATCCGGAGAAACGCATAGTGAAGAACGCGCGGATCTGCGGAGAACAGGGAAAGCGCAGCGCGGTGAAAACCGAAAAACAGGAAATTCAGTGCGGTGCAGGACAGAATTCCTCCGATCACGCAGATTTTAAAAATTTTCCGGCAGCGTTTGATTTTTCCGGCAGCAAAGTTCTGGCTGTTGAACGTCGTTGCGGCCTGATTGAATGCGTTCACGGAGTAATAGCAGAGATACTCGAAATTCATGGCCGCAACGGACCCAGCAACCGCGATGGATCCGAATGAATTAAGCGCAGTCTGGATAATGACATTCGAAAGGGAAAATACGATTCCCTGAAGTCCGGCCGGAAGACCGATTTTCAAGACGAAAACAAGAACCTCCCGATGAATTTTTAAGTATCTTTTTTCCAACCGGAAGTTTTCTTCCCCGTGGATGAGGAAGCGGAGGATCATCCCGGAACTGATAATGTTCGAGAGAACAGTCGCAATCGCAACGCCTGCAACGCCCATATGGAAAACAATCACAAGGAACAGATTCAGGCCTACATTCAGAATGCCCGCGAATAGAAGCACCAGAAACGGACGCTGACTGTCCCCTTTGCTCCGGAGGATGGCCGCACTGAAATTATACAAGAAAACGAACGGAAGACCGATCGAATAAATGCGGAGGTACAAGACAGCCAGAGGGAGAACATCGTCCGGAGTATTCATCATCCGGGTGATCAGCGGGGCCAGCAGGAAGCAGATCCCCATCATAAGAAGGCCGGAGATAAAAGCCAGGAAAAGGATAGTGCCGATGGCTGGATTGATTTTTTCCCGATGCCTTTGTCCTATATATCTTGCGATCAGAACGTTTCCGCCGATGGAAAGTCCGACGAAAAGAGAAATCAGAAGCGAAATGACCGGCGCGTTCGCTCCGACCGCGCTCATATCCTGGGCACTTGCGAATCTTCCAGCCACCGCCGTATCTGCGGAATTAAAAAGCTGTTGCAGCATGCTGCTCGCGGCGAGCGGCATGCAGAACAGCAGAATCTTCCCGAGAAGCGGGCCGCTCAGCATATTCACTTCTTTTTTCTCAAAGGATTTATCAGCGGATTTCATTGATTCCCTCATTAGCCAAAGCGTCTGCCCGATTGTTTCGTTCCGTCGCGTGGAGAAACTCTTCGTAGCTCAGATCATCTCCGTTATGACGGAGAAATTTCTGATAGAGACTTTCCAGCGTGCTCTGCTTCGCGGTTTGTAAGTTTACATGCCCCTTGACCAGAAAATACCGCATCTGATGCTTTCGTACAAGAGACAGAAGCTCTTTCCAGAGCTCCGGGTTTTCCACCGGTTCTTTCTTGGAATTGATCCAGCCGTTCCGCTCCCATTTTCGGTACCATCCCTGGCTTAAGCAGTTGATAACATAGGAACTGTCCGAAAACATCCAGATCGAAAGCCCTTCCCTCTTCAGAAGGGACAAAGCCGATATGGGTGCGGTCAGCTCCATGCGGTTATTGGTCGTATTCGGCTCACTTCCGTGTATTTCCTTGAGATGATCGCCGTATTCCAGCACGGCGCCCCAGCCGCCGAGGTTTGTATCGTTCTGGTTTCCGGAGCAGGCTCCATCGGTGTAGATTTTCAATATAGCCATAGGGAAGCTCTCCTTTCAGCAGGCAGTGTGAGAATAAAATGCCCATGTTCTTTGTTTTTCGCAGTGCGAAAATTATACGCTGAATCCATTACTTCGTCAATATTCTGCGGGGCGGCTTGCGTTCCTGCGCCGGGTTAGAGTAGAATACAATGTCAGGGATCCGTATATGATAGCGGGTCCTGTCAGAAAAATAGACAAAGCAAAATGGGAAGATAAATATGGGTTTAGAATTTTGTTCCATTGCGAGCGGAAGCTCCGGAAATTCATATATGGTTCGTAATGATGATACTGTTCTCCTGGTGGACGCCGGCGTTTCGGGAAAAAGAGTTCTTGCGGGGCTGGAATCCGCGGAAGCGGATTTTTCAGATGTTCAGGGTATATTCCTCACGCATGAGCATTCGGATCATGTCAAAAGCATCAAGACGGTCGGCCGCCGGTCGGTGCATGCGAACGTGTATGGAACCTATGGCACGCTTCAGGCGGTGCGAGACAAGCTTCCAGAAGGAAGAGCGCAGACAATCCGGAATCATGACACAGTGACAGTCGGCGGAATCCGCGTGACGTCTTTTCCGATTTCGCATGACGCGAGCGATCCGTGCGCGTATACGTTTGAAAGCGGAGGAAAGAAAATCGCGATTATGACGGATACAGGCTATGTCAGCATCGATATGTTCGATCATATAAAGGATGCCGACGCTCTGGTGCTGGAATCGAATCATGAAGTGGAAATCCTACGGAGCGGTCCGTACCCCTACCCTTTGAAGAGGCGCATTCTTTCGGATCTTGGGCATCTGTCCAACGACACGGCTGGGGAAGTCCTCTGCGGGATTCTTAAGGAAGTGAACGAGCGGAAGATGCCGACGGTCGTACTGGGACATCTCAGCCATCAGAACAATACTCCGGCGCAGGCCAGGCTGACCGTTGAAAATGCGCTTTTTGAACAGGGGTATTATGACGGCAGTCAGGTTCGGCTTATGGTCGCGAGCCGTTCGGAGCCTGGTCCGCTGATTTCTGTCGGTGACTGAATCATTTAGGAGAACTTATAACGATGAATATAAAGGTGATCTGCATCGGAAAATTAAAAGAAAAATATTGGAGAGACGCGGTGTCTGAGTATTCGAAGCGCCTCGGCGGCTACTGCGCTCTTTCGATTGAGGAGCTGAAGGAATCGAGGCTTGCTCAGAACCCGAGCGCGGCGGATGAAGAGGCCGTAAAAATTGCGGAGGGAAAAGAAATCCTGGAAAAAATCTCCAAGAATGATTATGTCATTACATTGGAAATTAAAGGAAAAAGACTGACTTCCGAAGCGTTTGCTGAAAAAATAGCGGATCTCGCGATGGAAGGCCGGACGGATATCGATCTTGTCATCGGAGGAAGCCTTGGACTTTCGCCGGAAGTAAGCCGGAGGGCGGATTTCAGGCTCTCTTTTTCGGATATGACCTTCCCCCATCAAATGATGCGGGTGATTCTTCTGGAGCAGATTTACCGCGCTTTTAAGATCAACCGGCATGAGCCGTATCATAAGTAATGAAAAGGATTTTGTGACCGGTAAGAAATTAAGAGGAATTTTAGACGCCCTGCCGGCAGGCAGGGCGTTTCTGGTAACAGCAGGTGTTTCTGATAATAACAGAAATTTAATTTTCCCCTATTCTATTTTACAACCGCGAATTTTTTCGCCGCGTTCAAGTATCTGGTGAGAACTCCCAGATTTGCGAAAAAATATGTAAATTTATCGACCTTCTTCGTCTCGACCAGACCGGATTTGACGAGCCGCTTCATATGCTGCGAAATGGTCGCCTGCGCGTAATCGAACTGCTCAGACAGATCTTTCGTGCATACATTCTGCATTTTCCGGTTCTTCTGCATGATGTACCGGAAGAGCATGAGCCGGACAGGATGCGCGAGCGCGTCGGATACGCGGGCGATCAGTTCATAATCAACGCCTTCGATGTCTGATGTAATTTCTTTTTCTTTCCGAATCCGCATGAATGGTCTCCTATCTTTATTTATGTTTCCGCGAAAAGCATTACGGAAATATTCATGACATGCATGTATTCCGCATGCCTGCTGCGAATGCTTACATATAGCTTAATTGCAATGAACGAATTGAATGCACATCGAATATGATATCGCTTTTTTGAATAGAAAACAAGGAAAAAAAGGAATGGCGGATCTGCGTGCGGGAAAGCTTTGTCCGGGAAAAAGAAAAACGAACCGAACGCCCTATGAATGACGGGGTTCGGTTCGTCTTTCTATATTGAGGAAAGTTTGGATTTCGTAAGTAAAAAATTCTGTCTGTTACGCGGTTGTCCGGCGGAGCATTTTTTCACGTACGGACAGGCGTTCGGTTGGCGCAGGAAGCACCGTCGTATTTTCGGTTTTGTTTACGAGGAAAATACCGATAAGAATCAGCGCAGAGCCGACCAGTGTCACCGGGTTCCACGGATCGTGGAGGATGACGATTCCGCTTACGATGCTGACGAACGTCTGGATAATTCCGATGGCGGACATCTGCGCGACGGAAATCAGTCCGGACGCATAGTTTACCATGATGTTCGACGCGATGGAGCAGAAGACCGTCAGAACCAGGATGGCGAATACGAACGGCATATGGGAAAACGCGTCCTTGTAGACACCGAGGTCTCCATGATTCTGAATCAGCGCGTGGCTTGTGAAAACGGTGGATGTAACCATCAGCACGAGGTATGTTCTTTCAAACGGAGTGAAGTTTTTCGATGCTTTCCGGTTCGCGACGCGGTAAACGGCGCAGGATATGCAGTCAAGGCCGATCAGGAAAATTCCGAGAGGGCGCGCGGCGCCGGTTGAAGATGAGGCAAAGGTGCAGAGAAGCACGCCGGAAATCGGCACAGCGCAGCTCAGAACCTGTGCTTTTGCAGGGGATTCCCGAAGCATAAGCCGTCCAAGAATGATCGCTGCGATTGGCGTAAGCGCCAGAATCGATCCGGTCATTGAAGTGCTGCAGTATTTCAGTCCGTAGCTTTCCAGATAAAATCCGGCGGGTTCCGCAACCAGAAGGAGCAGAATCGATTTCATCGGCTTCCCCTTCAGATGAACGCTCCCCTTCCCCAGGAGAATCATTATATTCAAGATAAGAAATGCGAGCGTGAACCGAATGGAAAGCATGACGGGAGGCGTCGTGTATTTCAGCGCGACTGCGATAAACAGATAGCTGAGACCCCAGAATGTATTTCCGAGTGTCGCCAAGGACAAAGCCAGTCCTGTATTTTTCTTCTGCATTGGAATCTCCTCCCTTCATTCATGCTGTCATGCAGACAGTGTCTTTTCTGTAATTTGCAAGATAATTATAGAAACAGATATTAAGTTTGTAAAATTCAATATTTCGTTATAAAATATTGGTAAATATCAATATTAAAAATGCTGGCAGAAGGAAATACAGAAAGCAGAGAAAAAGATAGAGACAGAGATATATCGATATGAAGATGGAAATATGGAAGGAGGGACAGGAATGACGAGTTCGGAGATTCAGGCGTTTATCACTGTTTATGAATGCCGAAATATAACAGAAGCGGCAAAGCGGCTTTTTATCACGCAGTCGACGTTAAGCACGAAAATACGGAAACTGGAGGAGACTGTCGGAACAAAACTGTTTCAGCGCGGCAAGGGCCGCCGGGTTCTGATCCCGACCTACAAGGGTGAGATGTTTTACGATCTTGCGCTCCGGTACCGGGCGATCGAAGAGAAGATGCTTCACCTGGGCGACGATGCGATTCGGGAAAGTCTCCGCGTCGCGACCGTAAATTCCATTGGAACCTATCTGATGACGCCGGTCTATGAACGTTTTACCAGTGAGTACCCGGACATTGCTTTGGAGCTTGTCGATGCGAACACGGATCAGTTTTCGTCCAAAGACGATTTCGAAGGGACGGATCTTGGATTGTATATGGGAAATATTTCGACTCCGGAAGTGCGGTCGTTTCCGTTTCTTTCTGAACCGATGCTGTTTCTCTGCAACAAGAACAGCTTCTATCCGGCTACCGTGCAGGTGGAGGATCTTGACTCGGGCGATGAGGTTTACATAGACTGGACGCAGGAATTCTACTGGTGGCATCGGAGTAAATTCACGAGATCGGCCCGGTATGTATTCTCAATCATGAACCAGCTCGAATATTTTCTGATGTATGAGAACCGATGGGCACTCGTTCCTTCTACCGCGGCATATAATCTTACGAAAAACGAAGAAATCGTAACCCGAAATATTTCGTTTGAAGTGCCTCCGCGCGTGACGAGCTGCATTTATCTTAGGCAGACTGAGAAAGAGGATATGATCCGGTGCTTCCTTGAATGCATGCGGGAGACGATCCGGGATATGGGATGCGAAGTGGAGTTTTTATGATGCGGGGCCGGCAGGGCCCGTGAGGAAAAGCACGGCTGTGTTCCTGCAGTGTCGAATCGATCCGCAGAATCCGCAGGGCTCATAGGAAAAGAGCTGTCAAAGAGCTATTAAAAAAATCATTCGAAATAAAAAGCCGGCCGGAAATGAAATTTTCCCAGCCGGTTATTAAAATTTAACTTTGCCTTGCTATTGGAGTTCCTGATGAAAAGCATTTTCTGTTCCCGGGTGTTCCCGGGCCACTCTTATTCCTGCGCCGCGTCCTCTGTGAGACCGGATAAATCCAGAATGTCTTGGAATTCAGAGAGCGCCTTCCGAATCACAGGAAGGATTTTCTGAATGCCGCCCTCCTCTTCCGCTTCAATATTCAGAGGCAGAATTGGGTCATGGAGAGATTTCCGGAGAAGGAACCAGCCATGCACAGATCCGGATACGGAAACCCGTACGCCTTCATAATTCGGCTCTGTTACAGTGAATGACAGACCTGCGGGCGTATCCGCCGCCTGATCCGCGCTCTGGAAGGTCTGCTCAAACGATGCAAGAATGCGGTCTCCGGCGGTCATGTCCTCCTTCAGCAATTTCATCCGGATTTCTTTTGCTTCTTTCGGTTCCTTAAGGTCTTTTACAACCGAAGAAATCGTTTTTCCTTCCCGCTTCAGAATGGCTGTCTTTATCACGATCAGCGCTGCCAGATACGCGCCGTCGTCCAGCCAGTAGTTGTCTTTAAATGCGGCATGTCCGGACGTTTCAATCGCGAGCTCTGCGTCGGTCCCTTCTTCGTTCAGTTCTTTTGCCTTGTTGATGACATTCCGGTATCCCCGCTGATAGCGGAAATGACGAAGTCCGAGATCCTGTTCCAGATAATCCGTAAGCTCTTCGCTTGTGATGCTGTCCGTAACAACAGTGCATCCCGGATATTTGTCCGCGATTAAAGCCGACGCCATGGCGACGATGCCGTTTCGGCTGAGCTCCCGGCCGGTTTCATCCACAGCTGCGGATCGGTCGACATCGGTATCAAAAATCAGGCCGAGATCGCATTCGCCGTCCAGAACCGCTTCCCGGATGGAATCCATTGCTTCCTTGTTTTCTGGGTTTGCCGGATGGTTCGGGAAAGACCCGTCCGGATCGAGATACCGGCTGGCTGTGATGTCCGCTCCCAGAGGCTCGAGAACATTCTGCGCAAAGAATCCGCCGCTGCCGTTTCCCGCGTCGACTGCGATTTTAAGCCCTGCCAGCACTTTTCCGTTCTTTGTTTTAATGCCACTTCTTTCAGAAATCAGTTTCCGGAGATATGCCGCGTACCGGTCCATCAGCTTCGGCTTTTCGATGGTTTCCTTCTGTGCGCCGTGAAGAACCTGAAGATCTTCTTCAGAGGTCGCGTGTTCGAGAATTTCTGTAATATCCCCCTTCTCGAGGCCGCCGCTCCGTGTGAAGAATTTCAGACCATTCCGGTTCTTCGGAAGGTGGCTTGCGGTAATCATGACCGCGCCGTCCGCGCGTGTATCTGAAAAGATGGTGGACATGAACATAGCCGGCGTGGACGCGAGTCCGCAGTCAAGAATGGTTACGCCGTAAACCTGCAGTGTTTTCGCGCAGGCATTCAGGATTTCCTGTCCGCTCAGTCTCGGATCTCTTCCGATCGCAATGACAAGAGAATAAGGCTGTTTTCTGGTTTTTCCAGAGAGCCAGATCAGAAAGCCGCTGGCGATACGGGCTGCCGTTTCCGGTGTCAGATTGACGGCTTCCCCGGACTCATCCGAAAGCGCGACGCCGCGGATATCGCTTCCGTTCTGTAATTTCATGTATTCAGTACTGTCCATTTCACTTTCCCCCTTGTGCGTTCAATAAATCAAGTATAGCACAAATTCTCTTTGTCTGTTTTTTCAGAAACAAAACGCATCGGAATTGTGCATTCTCAGGAATTGTGTGTTCTTAGGAATCGGGCGTTTTTTGGAATCAGGCGTTCTTTCCGGCTCTTGGCGATGGAAGATTCGGAAGAAGTGTGGCGGTAAAGATCATCGCGCATCCAAGATACTGCATGGAGATCATCCGGTCATGCATTAGAAGCGCGCCGGCGAGTACGGAAAATACGGATTCCAGACTCATGATGATGGTCGCTTCCGTCGGCTTCGTATATTTCTGCCCTACGATTTGCAGTGTGTATCCGCCGGCAGAGGAGCAGACGCCGACATAGAGAAGAGATACCCAGGCACCCAGAATCGTGTGAAGGCTCGGATGTTCAAACAGGAGCATCAGAATCAGTCCAAGAATGCCGGACGTGATACACTGCAGCCGGGACATCCGGATGCCGTCCACCTTCGAAGAAAAATGATCGATGCAGAGAATCTGGCCGACAAACGCGAATGAGCTCCCGAGAGTCAGAATTTCGCCGATGCCAAAGGAAAATCCGCTGTTTCCGTTCATGCAGAGAAGATATAGCCCTCCGACGCATAGAAATGCGCAGAACCAGACGATGCCGCGGACTTTCTTTCCAAGAAGAACCGAGACCATCGGCACGAGGAGCGTGTAGGTCGCCGTTATGAAGCCGGATTTTCCGGCGGTTATGTAGCGAAGCCCCGCCTGCTGGAGGGCTGTTCCAAGAAACATGAACAGCCCGCTGGACATTCCTGCACGGAGAAGCAGCTTTTTATCTTGTTTCGGGTCTTCTTCCGGAGCAGATGCCGGCGTCTTTTTCCGGTCCATCCAGTGAATGACCGGGGTCAGAGCGGCCGCGCCGATGAACATGCGGAGCGCCGTGAACGTAAAGGTGCCAATGTTCCCGCCCTGCTTCTGTGCGACAAAGGCGAAGCCCCAGATGGCAGCTGCGAGAATGAGTAGAAGGTTCCCTTTATACTGCTGTTTTTTTTCAATTTCCATGCTCTCTCCAAAATGCGGGTGATGATTCCTTAAGAAGGTGTTTTTTCAGTGCTTTCTGCTTATTTTGTAAAAGTAATGTGTAATCTATATTATATTGTAGTCATTTCGCAGTGACAACATGGAAATCTATGGGTTTTTCATTCATTTTTTGATAAGATACTATTTATTTAAGGGAAGAAGGAACAGACGATATGAAATCGGAAATTATCTTGATTCGTCATGGAATCACAGAAGGAAATCTCCGGCATTGGTATTACGGATGGACGGATGTTCCCCTTCTGGAGGAAGGGCGGAAAGAACTTGTGCGTCTTCGGAAGGAAGGCATTTATCCGAATGTTCTGGAGGACGCGCCGGTTTTCCGGTCGGAATTTAAGAGAACGTTGGAAACTCTTAGGATTCTTTATGGAGACCGGAAAGCGAAAGTGGTTCCGGAATTGGACGAATATAATTTCGGAAGGTTCGAAGCGATGACAGTGGATCAGTTTAAGGACGAACCGGATTTTATCCGCTGGAAAAATGATAAGACAGGGACGGTTCCCTTTGCGGGAGGCGATTCAACGGAAAGCTTCCGGAAGCGTGTCGGAAGAGGTATCCGGATCGTGCTGGACGCGCATAACCGATATGTTTCCGGGAAGTCCACCGGGAGCGGGTGCCTTCGGTCTCTCGCTGTCATTCACGGCGGGGTGATTTCGCAGATGCTCCGTCAGATGTTTCCGGATCTTCCCGGAACGAAATATGACTGGGTTCCTGAGCCGGGGCTGGGTTTTTCTGTGCAGATTGAAGGAGGAAAACCGGTTTCCTTTACGGAAATTCGTAAAAAAGGCGAAAAAACCTGCCGGACGTCCGGCAAGGGATATCCGGTTGTTGTCTGACCGGGGTACCGGCTCCGGCTGGATAGATCGTTCCCTGATGTGAATCGGTTCCGCCCGGATGGAGCGTTCTCCGGCGCGAATCGCTTCAGAGCGGCCGGATAGAAAGTTCGCCGGTATGAATTGCTTCGGTGCGGCCCTTTTTCGGTCCTTCCAGGTAACGGACAAGAAGACCGCCATCTTCGGTGACGTCCAGAGCGTCCGCGGCCCATCCCTCTTTTTTCAGTGTCGGGTGGACAAAGACCTGTTTCCCTAAGATGAAGCAGTGCTCCCGGTATTCGTCCAGGAAGCTCCGGTCTTCGACTTGATCCAGGATGGAAAGCATCTTATTCGTTATTTCCGCGGCCAGCCGCGCCCGGCTGAATTCGCCGCAGGATTCGGAAATTGTTCCGGCGATTCCTTCGAGATCTTCAGGGATGCTTCCCGGGAAGCAGTTCACGCCGATCCCGATGACCAGCTTGTCGATGGAACCGGTTTCAAGACTGGTTTCGCCTTCTGTCAGGATGCCGCAGATCTTTTTTCCATTCAGGAAAAGGTCATTCACCCATTTAATGCCGCAGGTGACGCCGGCTGCCGTTTTGATCGCCCGGCACATCGCGACGGCCGCGGCCATCGTTACGAAAAGAGACTGGGAAATATCAAAACGCGGGCGGATTCCGAAGGAAATATAGATGCCGGTTCCGGCGGGGGAAATAAAGGGTCTTCCCATCCGTCCCCTGCCCTTTGTCTGCTGGTTCGCGCAGATCACGAGCGGGCGGGCGCCTAAATCCGCGGCTTTTACATCGTCATTCGTGGATCCGGTTTTATTTACGACATGAAGTTCGCAGGGCTCATGAACCCATTTTTCCACCAGCTCCTGTGTCATCGCGCGGTTGGGCTCAAGAAGCCGGTAGCCTAAGCGGGTACTGCTTTCGATATGAAGCCCGTCTTCCTTCAGCGAGTTCACCGCTTTCCAGACGGCGGTGCGGGACAGTCCCAGCGCGTCTCCGATCTGCTGGCCGGAAAGATATTCTTCGTTTCGCTTTAGCAGCAGGGACAGGACTTCGGATTTTGACGATTTCTGACGCATGATTTTCCTCTTTTTCTGTGGTATGCTTTCGCCTGCGGAGAGAGGCCAAGGCGAAAGTGTGTCTGTTTTGCTTTCATATTAGCACAGACTGAGTGCGTAATTGGTGCGAAATATTTAATTTTATGGACCATTATGATAAAATATTCTCTGTATAGCTGTTTCCCGGGTTCTTTGATTTTGCACCTGGGAACGGCTGCATAGAAAGGGGTTACATGGAATCCGATAATCTTATATCACTGATTGCGATTATAGTGCTTTTGGCTTTGTCCGCATTTTTTTCCGCGACGGAGACGGCATTCACATCGGCGAACCGGATTCGGCTGAAGAATATGGCAAATGCGGGAAATCTGCGGGCGAAAGAAGCGCTCGATCTGGTAGAACGCTACGACGATCTTCTGTCAACCCTTCTCGTGGGAAACAACATTGCGAATATCGCGAACACAGCGGTGGCGACGATGTTTTTCCTCGCGATTTACGGAAGCCGCGGCGCGACGTATTCCACCATCATCATGACAGTGCTTGTTTTGATTTTCGGTGAGATTTCTCCGAAAACGCTTGCGAAAGAGTATCCGGAGACCTTCGCGATGGCGGCCGCGCCGGTCATGCGCGTGCTCATTACGATTTTCACGCCCGTGAACTGGATGTTTTCCGTTTGGAAGAAGATGCTTCTTCGGATTTTCCATAAAAAAACCGAACGTGGGATTACGGAGGACGAACTCATCACCATTGTCGAAGAGGCTGAAACGGAAGGGAGCATTCCGTCGGACCATTCCGAGCTGATTCAGAATGCCATTGAATTTGATGAATTAGAGGCTTGGGACGTTCTGACGCCCCGTGTGGAAATCAAGGCGCTCGATATCAGCATGGACGAGGAGCAGGTCGCGCAGGAATTCCTGAAAACCGGTTTCTCCAGACTTCCTGTTTATGAAGACGATATCGATACCGTACTTGGTGTTCTGAATCAGAAGGATTTCTACAGCTATATCTACCATAAGGGCCGGACGCTTTCGGATTATATCAAGCCGGTTGTATTCTGCGCGGGCTCAATGAAAGCGTTCACGCTTCTTCAGCGGCTTCAGCATGAGAAGTGCCAGATTGCCATTGTCGTCGACGAATATGGCGGTACCGAAGGGCTTGTGGCCATGGAGGACATCATCGAGGAGCTCGTCGGAGAAATTTACGATGAGCATGAAGAGGTCCGGTCGCAGGATATTACGCCGCTCCAGGACGGAAGCTACCGGGTGCTCGGGCTCGCGAACGTAGAGAAGGTCTTCGACTATTTCGGTGAAGATATGGAATTTGACGAAACAACCGTGAACGGATGGGTAGTTCGGATTCTGGACCGCCTGCCGAAGAGCGGCGATACATTTACATTTGAAACTACAGATAAAATTTTCTCCGGGAAGGTCATTAAATCAGACGGAAGAAAGGCGCTTGAGATCAACTTGAAAGTAACGGATATACCGGAGGACGAAACAAAAACGGGGCTTGGGAAAGGAAGCAGCGCGAAATGAGTTTTATGGAAAAAATATTCGGAGATCTGAATACGAAGGAGCTCCGGAAAATTGACAAAATTGTAGATCAGATCGAAGGATTTGATAAAGCAATGGAGCAGCTGAGCGACGAAGAGCTCCGTGCGAAGACGGATGAATTCAGAAGCCGCCTTGAAAGCGGCCAGGATACGCTGGACAGTCTGCTTCCGGAGGCATTTGCGGCGGTTCGGGAAGGCGCTTACCGAAGCGTTCATATGAAGCCGTACAGAGAGCAGCTGATCGGCGGCGTCGTGCTTCACCAGGGAAGGATCGCCGAAATGAAAACCGGTGAAGGAAAGACTTTGGTCGCGACGCTCCCGGTTTATCTGAACGCGCTGACTGGGCATGGCGTCCATGTTGTCACAGTTAATGACTATCTGGCGAAGCGTGACTCGGACTGGATGGGAAAGGTCTATCAGTTCATGGGTCTTACCGTCGGCTGCGTCGTGCATGGTCTTACAGATGAGCAGCGCCGGGCCGCATATAATTCGGACATCACCTATGGAACAAACAATGAATTCGGCTTTGACTACCTCCGGGACAACATGGTGCAGTATCAGTCGCAGCTGACGCAGCGCGAGCTTAATTTCGCCATCGTGGACGAGGTTGACTCCATCCTGGTCGATGAGGCGCGAACACCGCTCATTATTTCCGGACAGGGAACCGAATCGACGGATCTTTACCGGAAAGCGGACCGGTTTGTCAAAGAACTTACTTCGGACGACTACGAGGTCGAGGAGAAGGAAGAGCAGGTTTCGCTCACGGAAGAGGGTGTGGCGAAGGCGGAGAAATTCTTCGGAATGGAGAATTTCAGCGATCCTGCCAATATGGAAGTCAATCACAACATCCAGCAGGCTTTAAAAGCGCATACGCTGATGGAGCGGGATGTCGACTATATCGTGAAGGACGGAGAGATCGTCATTGTCGATGAATTCACCGGACGTCTGATGCCGGGGCGGCGCTACAGCAACGGTCTCCATCAGGCCATCGAGGCGAAGGAGCACCTCGATGTCCGCGCGGAGTCCAAGACGCTGGCGACGATTACAATTCAGAACTATTTCCGTATGTACAAGAAGCTGTCCGGTATGACCGGTACGGCGAAGACAGAAGAGGATGAGTTCCGCGAAATTTACAACATGAATGTTGTCGTGATCCCGACGCATAAGCCGGTCATCCGGGAAGACAAGCCGGACGCGGTATACCAGACGGAGCGCGCGAAATTCAACGCGGTCGCGGACCGGGTGGAAGAGGTTTACAACCATGGCGAAGGCCAGCCGGTTCTGGTCGGCACGATTTCGATTGAAAAATCCCAGCTGGTTCATGAGCTGCTTAAAAAACGCGGAATTCCGCACGATGTGCTGAATGCGAAGCAGCATGAGCGGGAGGCGGAGATTATCGCGCAGGCCGGCCGCAAGGGACAAGTTACGATCGCGACAAACATGGCGGGCCGCGGTACCGATATCCTGTTAGGCGGAAACCCGGATTTCCTGGCCCGGAAAGAGATGCGGAAGAAGGGCTTCTCAGATGAAGAAATCAGCTTCGCGACCGGATTCGCGAAATCGGACGATGAGAAGCTGAATCACGCGCGGGAAGAGTACACGAAGCTGCACGATCAGTTCAAGGTCGGCACAGACAAAGAGCATGAAGAGGTCGTCAAGCTGGGCGGACTCTGCATCATCGGTACGGAGCGGCATGAGTCGAGGCGAATCGACAACCAGCTCCGCGGTCGTTCCGGACGTCAGGGTGATCCCGGTCAGACGCAGTTCTTCCTTTCGATGGAGGATGATCTTCTTCGGAAATTCGGCGGAGAGCGGATGCAGCAGCTGGTGCAGAGAGCCGGAATTCCGGAGGACGAACCGATCGAACAGAAGATGCTGAGCCGGTCGATTGAGAACGCGCAGAAGAAGGTGGAGGGCCGCAACTTCGGCATCCGCCGCTACGTGCTCCAGTACGACGACATCATGAACAAGCAGAGAGAGATTATCTACAGCCAGCGCAAGAAGGTGCTTTTGGAAGAGGATCTCCGGCAGTACATTCTGAATATGTGCCACGATGTGATCGAACAGATCGTCGATCCGATTACCGTGGCGTCCAAATATCCGGAAGAGTGGGACTTCGAACTGATGAACCGGAATCTCAAGCGGTTCGTGGATTTGTATCAGGGGAAGGAAGAGTATTCTACTGACGAGCTTGTGGATATGACACCGGAGTCTTTGAAACAGTCCATCTTCGATGAATTCGACCGTATGTACAAGAAGAAGGAGGAAGAGATTACGCCGGCGCTGATGCGGCAGGCGGAACGGGCGATTCTTCTTCAGGTGGTCGACAGCCACTGGATGGATCATATTGACGCGATGGATGATCTCCGGGAAGGAATCGGGCTCCGCGCGATCGGACAACAGGATCCGGTTGCGGCATACGCGAAGGAAGGCTTTGACATGTTCGAGGCCATGAATAACGAAATCCAGATGGAGACCGTGCAGTACTGCTATCATGTGACTGTCCGGACGAATACGGAGCGTCATGCGGTATCCCGGATCGAAGCGGAGACAAAGGATGAGTACCGGGACGCGGAATCCTCGTATGAGGAAACCGAGAATCCGTATGCGAACGGTCCGAAGCAGAGGGCAGCGGGTGCGGAAGGAGCGCCGCAGAGGGAATCCAAGCCGGAGACTTACCGGAGAGCGCAGCCGAAGGTCGGCCGTAATGATCCCTGCCCGTGCGGAAGCGGTAAGAAATACAAAAACTGCTGCATGAAGAAGGACATGATGAAAGCCCGTGAGCTTCATATGGAGCAGGAAGATAACTAAATTCCATTGTGTATAATATGCCCTGAAAATGTGGATAAGTATGAGGATATCTCATGTACAACAGCAAAAAGGAGTGGACAAGATTGCTTAAGCTGGAACCTGTTACCCAGGCTATTCCAGAGGTGAAGAAGCGCCTCGAGGATGTCGGAGAGACTCTGCATCTGGAAGATCTGCGGAAACAATCGAAAGAACTGAATGACAAGACGCTGGTTCCCGGATTCTGGGATGACTCGGAGGAAGCGCAGAAAATCCTGAAGAAGAAGAGCCGCATTGATAATAAAGTGAAGCAGTATGAGGATCTTGAAAAAGAGTTAAACGATCTTTCGGATCTTACGGATCTGGTCAATGAAATGGAAGACGACGAGGAAGCGGACAACGTGCTGAAGAGCTTTGACGAGCTGAAGCAGAAGGTTGATGATTTCCGCCTGACGACGCTTCTGAACGGGAAATATGATTCGAACGACGCGATCGTCACCATTCACGCGGGCGCGGGCGGCGTCGAAGCGATGGACTGGGCGGAGATGCTTCTCCGGATGTACCTTCGCTGGGCGCAGCGAAAGGGATTTGAAACCCAGATGGTTGATCTGCAGGACGATACCGAAGCGGGAATCAAAAGCGCGACATTCTTTGTCAATGGGGAGAACGCGTACGGATATTTGAAAAATGAGCAGGGAATCCACCGTCTGGTGCGGATTTCCCCGTTTAACGCGGCCGGGAAAAGACAGACCTCGTTTGCTTCTGTAGAAGTCATGCCACAGATCGATGAGGATATGTCGGTAGAAATCAATCCGGAGGATATCCGGGTGGATACATACCGTTCGAGCGGCGCCGGCGGGCAGCACGTAAACAAGACGGATTCAGCGATCCGAATCACGCATATTCCGACGAATATCGTCGTTACCTGTCAGAATGAGCGGAGCCAGCACCAGAACCGCGAAGTCGCTATGCGCGTCCTGATCTCCAAGCTGGTGGAACTGAAGGAGCGCGAGCATAAGGAAACGCTGAAAGAGCTGAAGGGCGACTTTTCACAGATTGCCTGGGGTTCTCAGATCCGGTCGTATGTGTTCCAGCCGTATACGCTCGTGAAGGACCACAGAACCGGCGCGGAAGTAGGAAATGTACAGGCCGTGATGGATGGCGACATTGATCACTTTATCAATGAGGAGCTGAAGGCGCTGTAGCGCCTTCTTTTTGCCTGTCCTCTTTGTCCTCTTAAGCCTGATCTTTTAAGAGTGCGGCGGAAACAGGAAGAAACGGGGAAAGTCAGAGTATGCTGAACATCTATTACGGAAGAGAAAGCGTTGATAAGGAAAAATTTCTTTATGAGAAAGTCCGGGAGGACGGATTCGGTCTGGATTCCCCGGTGACCGTGATCGTTCCGGATCAGTACACGCTGGAGGCGGAGCGGCAGGCTTTCCGCTATCTTGAGACCGACGGGCTGGTTGGGCTTGAGATCAGCAGTCTCTCCAGACTGGGGCATTCCCTTCTCAGCGAACTTGGCGGCGGCCGGGAAGCGTTTGTCGATAAATACGGACGGCAGATGCTGCTTACGAAAATCGCGGAAGAAGAAGAGGATCATCTGAAAGTCTTCGGCGGCAGCGTCAGGAAGCAGAACTTCCTGACGGCGGCGAATGATTTTATCTCGCAGATGAAGCAGTACGGCATAACGCCGGAGCAGCTTCAGGAAATCGCCTCACTGGCGGATGACAAGCCGCTCCTTTCTGCGAAGCTCATGGATCTTCAGCGGATCTATCAGAAATATCAGGAGGAAATCGCGGGAAAATATACGGATTCCGAGGATTATCTGGATCTGTTTTTCGGAAAAATCGGAGAATCCGAGAGAATCCGGAGAAGCCGGATCTGGGTGTACGGGTTTGATAGCTTCGCGCCGAAATCGCAGAAAATCCTGTCTGGACTTATGAAATGGGCGGTCAGCGTAAATATTGTCCTCACCATGGACCGAAACTGCCCGGACGAGGAGCTTTACGCTGTAACAGAGCGGCTTTCCGGAACACTGCAGAATCTGGCGAAGGACATCGGATGTCCGATCGGTGAGGTTCGGAAGCTTAGGGCGGAGGAATCCGGGCATTCCATGCTTTTCTCCGGAAAAAACGAAGCGATCCGGTTTCTGGAAACAGAGCTTTTCGCGGTGTGGCCGAGAGAGTATTCGAAAGCGCCGGACGGCATCAAGGTGGTGGAGGCGGGAAATATCTATAGCGAAGCCGAAAGCGCGGCTGCCTTTGTCCGCCATCTTATCAGGGACAAAGGACTCCGCCGTCGGGATATCGCGCTGATCTGCAACGACCAGAAGACACGGGCGCCGATTATCCGTCGGGTTTTTGAAGAACATGACCTCCGGCTTTTTATCGACGGTAAGCGAAGTGTGGCGGACTCCAGTCTTGCGGTGCTTCTTCTCTCCCTTCTTACGACGGTCTGGAAACGGTACCGGAGTCAGGATATTTTCCGCGCGCTGAAAACCGGACTCACGGATATTACCGGAGAAGAGACTGAAAAACTGGAGAATTATGTCCTGAAATACCGGATTAACGGAATGCGGTGGAAGACGCCGTTTACGCACGGGCTTTCCGAGTATGGGGAGCAGGGACTTTCAGAGATCGAGAAAATCAGGGAGAGAGTCTGCCGGATTTTCGAGGGAATGGAAAAGATCTGCCGCGGGAAGCAGACCAATGCGGAATTTACGGCGAAGTTCTACAAATATTTAACGGACACACTCGGTGTTCCGAAGCGGATCCAGAAGCTGATCCGTTCGCAGGAAGAAGCCGGTCTTTCGGACACGGCGGATGTCTGGGCGCAGATCTGGAATTTCGCGGTCAGTCTTCTGGATCAGATTACCGAGCTGATCGGAGATCAGCCGTTTCGGACAGAGATGTACCGGGATCTCCTTTCGACCGGGTTTTCGTCGATTGAGATCGGTGTAATTCCTTCCACGGTGGATGATTTGATCCTTGGAACCGTGCAGAGATCCCGGCGCCAGTCTGTCCGCGCGATGGTGATCCTTGGCGCGAATGAGGGCGTGCTTCCGGAAGAGATTGGAGATAACGGTCTGTTTTCGGAAGATGAACTGGAGGAGCTCGCGGATCAGGGAAAGGAGATCTGCAAGCTGGGCCGGGTGCAGACGGCCGAAGAGCGGATCGCGCTGCACAGGGCTTTGTCCATGCCATCTGAGTATTTGTATATAAGCTTCGCGAATTCGGACGCGGAGGGCAAAGAAACGCGGCCGTCGGAGCTGATTGAAACGATTCGGGAGCTTTATCCGGAGCTTCCTGTGGAAAGAGACATTTTGAGCCGTGAGGAAGAGCTTCCTCTGGTGGATGCGGAGGATTCGACCTTCCGTCATCTTACAGTGAAAATGGAACGCGCGGTTCGGCACAGCGATCCTGCGGGTCCGGTCTGGGACGCGGTGTACAGGTGGTATCAGTCTCGCCGTCCGGAAAGGCTTGAAAGGCTGGATGAAGGTCTTCAGTTCAAGAACCGGCCGACGGCTCTGCCCAGGAAACAGGCGGAACTGTTGTTTTCGCATAAGCGGGGCGAGAGAGTGCTCTCCCCTTCCCGCCTCGAACGGTATTCACGCTGCCCGTTCTCGTATTTTACCCAGTTCGGACTCCGTCCGGAGGAGCGCCGGGTGTACGAAGCCGGATCCAGAGAGATCGGGGATCTGTATCACCGGACTTTGATGGATGTGACAAAGAAACTGTCCGAGAAGCATCTTTGGGATACGGTGACGGAGAGAGAATGCCGCGCGTTTGTGGATGAGGCGGTGAAGAAGGAAACCTCGGATTACCGGGAAGGACTGTTTTCGTATACCGGCCGGGAAAGCTACCGCGCAGGCCGGCTTAAGGCAGCCTGCATGGAGGCTCTTGGGGCTTTGATTGAGCAGGCGCGGGCGGGAGCCATTAAGGACAGCGCCTATGAAATCGGTTTCGGTCCGGGAGATGCTATGGATCCGATCGAGGTTGATGCAGGCGGCGTGAAAATTTATATCACCGGCCGGATCGACCGGATGGACATTCTGGAAAATGACCGCGTGAAAATCATCGACTATAAGTCGGGGAATCTGGAGCTAAGACCGGAAGAGGCGTCCGGCGGATACAGCCTGCAGCTGATGCTGTATCTGGACGCGGCGGAGCAAGGCGGACGGAAACCGGCGGGCGCGTTCTATTTCCATATTCAGGAGCCCCGGGTCAAGGACGCGGAAACGGATGAGGAAATCGAAGAAGCGATCCGAAAAAGCTTCAAGCTGAACGGTCTTCTGGTGGATGACGAGGAGACCGTGCGCGAAGTGGCCGGCTCGATGGAACCGGGCGAAAGCTCGCCGGTTCTTGAACTTAAGAAAAAGAAAGACGGAAATTTTTCGTCCAATAAGGTTCTTCTCTCGGAAGAAGAGTTTGAGGAGCTGGAAAACGCGGTGCGGGATAAAATCAAGGAGCTTTGCCGGAGGATGACGGCGGGCGAGATTGAAATCCGGCCGATGTATCGGGTGAAGAATAAGACGTCGGTTTGCAAGTACTGCGAATTCTCCGGAATCTGCCGGTTTGATCCGGATTATCAGGGAAACCGGTACGAACCGGTTGGCTAAGCGGAGGCGTGAGATGGAACTAAAGCAGATCAATTTTTTCGTTACGGCGGCGGAAACCGGAAGCTTTGGGAAAGCAGCGGCGAAGCTTTATACGTCGCAGCCGAATATCAGCAAGGTGATCCGGAGTCTGGAGAAAGAGCTTGGATATAAGCTTTTTGAGCGGACGCCGCGCGGGCTGGTTCTGACAGAGAAAGGCCAGTCGATTTACCACTACGCGAAAAATATTCTGGAGAACGCCGCGATGCTGACAAATGCGGGAACCTCGAAGGGAGAAGAATATTTCCGGATTTCGACTTATTCCAGCCATGTTCTGATGCGGGTTCTCACGGAGCTTTATCAGCGCCATCCGGAGATGAAGATTGACCATCTCGACGGAAACGTGGAGGAAATTACGGAAAATGTGTCCCGCGGCATTTCGGAGCTCGGGATCCTTTTCGTATCGAAAAACAACCTTACGGCGTTTCAGCACATTCTGCAGCACCGGGATCTGGAGTTCCATCTGATTGCCTGGCGCCGGGCCTGCGTATATCTTAATAAGAAAAACCCGTATTACGACCGGGAGAATCTCCGGATGGAGGAGCTTCCGAATCTCCGGCTGATCGGCGGCTCGACGGATTTCTTCTCGATTCAGCATCACTATGCAGAGGTGAATGTGGGGCTGAATATCGAGGATAAGCTGAACGATGTCGTGAAGACAAACAGCGAGCATCTCGCAACGGACCTTCTGAACGAGACGGACCTTGCGGTTCTCAGCGTCGATCTCCGAAGCAGGGTTTTCAATCCGTCGACGACAAAGGTTGTTTATATCGAGGGTGAGGATGCGGATCTCGCGTTCGGGTACATCACGAGAAAAGAGCGGGCGCTGAGCGCGTATGGAGAGGAATTCCTCGAGCTTGTTCATGAGCTTCCGGGAATGGAAGAGGAATAACCCTGACGGTTTTTGAAAAAACTTTGGAAAGTCTTTGACGAACGGCTTTTGTTTATGATATAATTTTAGTCGCCGTAAAACATGCTTCCGTGGCTCAGTTGGTAGAGCAGCACATTCGTAACGTGCAGGTCGCCGGTTCGAGTCCGGCCGGGAGCTCCAGACGGTGAACGTCGAGAACCTCTTTGATCAGCAGGTGCCCGGCGTTTTTTTTATATGAAAAATCAGGGATTTTGTATGAAAACGTTGGATGAAATCCGGGCGTATTTCGCGATGGATCGGTACGCGACAGAGGCGACGGGACTTGAAATTTTAGAGGCAGGAGACGGATACGCGAAGATCGGCCTCACGCTTCAGGACCGGCATAAGAACGCGCGCGGACAGGTGATGGGTGCTGTATATTTCACGATGGCGGATTTTGCGTTCGCGGTCGCGCTGAATACTTTAGAGGGAAAAGAAGGCGTTACGCTGGAAAGCAATATCCGTTTTCTTTCGACGCCGAAGTCGGACCGCCTCTACGCGGAAACGAATCTGGTGAAAAACGGCCGGACTGTGATTTTTTATGAGATTACAGTCACGGACGATACCGGAAGGCGCCTTGCCGTTATCACTTCGACCGGATTCAATGTAGCCGGACGATGATATCCTCAGGATGCGGAAAAATCGGCGATGGCCAGGTGCAGCGCGGAAAGCGCCAGCGGAGAAGAAGTCAGCGAAGAGGAAACGCTTCCCTCTGCAAAAACGCTTTTTTCAGAGGCGCTTCGGAACCGGACCTACCGGCTCCTTCTGGCGGGATTCTCAACCTGCGGATTTCATATGGTAATCATTGAGTCGCATTTGTTTTCGCAGTTTGTTTCCTATGGAATCGCGAAGAACGCGGCAAGCTGGTCTTTCTCCATCTATGGGATCGCGACCATCGCGGGAGCCCTTCTCTCCGGCTTTCTCAGCGGCCGTCTTAAGAAAGGCAATTTTCTCGGTTTTTATTATGGATTCAGGGCCGTATTTGTCTTCTGTTATTTGTTTCTTCTTCCGAAGAATCTCGCGACGGCTTTCCTGTTTTCCATCGGTCTCGGAATGACTGGAGACGCGACGGTTTCACCGACGTCCGGATTGGTCAGCGAGCATTTTTCACTGGTTCGGATTGCGTCTCTGGTGGGACTTCTGTTTCTCTGCCACCAGGTCGGCGCGTTCTTCAGCGCATGGCTGGGCGGAGTGCTTCTGAAAGCGACCGGAGGGTATACAGCAGTGTGGAGTATTGATATCGTGCTCTGCACAGCCGCATGTCTGTTCAGTTTAATGATTGAACGGAAGCCGAATCGGAAGACGGGTTCGGGAGAGGAAGCGCTCCGTCAGGTGTAGCCGGTATTTTGTAATCGTATTACTTGAAATCGTATCTTTGACAATGGAAACATAGAAAGGACGGGCATATGGGAATTTTAATCGGAGGAACCATCGGGATATTTCTTATTATTCTCTTTATCGCGCTTTTTATTGGATTGATCGGACTTGCGATCCGCCTTGCATGGGGATTTTTGAAATTCATTACAGGTGTCGGGCTGTTTCTTGTATGTCCGATTCTGTTTATTGTTCTTCTCGCGACGCATACGCTGAATTTCGGAATCGTTCTTCTGATTCTGCTCGGCATATGCGGGGTCGGCTTCGGGAGAAGCTGAGGAAGGCCGGAAACAGCCGGAAAGCAGAACAGGACGGTAAAATAAAAGATCGAAAATAATAATAGGCAGAACGGAAAAAGGCATATAGGGGTGTATAGGGGCTTATAGGACAGAAAGTGTGGCTTATAGGACAAAAAGTGTTGGAAAAAACCGCTGTGATCATTGATATTTCAATGGTCACAGCGGTTT